>JBQCGN010000063.1:0-3578 GCA_051955655.1 Candidatus Nitrosocosmicus sp.
ATGTCAATAAATATAAGGTAATGTTATTTATTCTTACGAGTTAAATCAATTAGATTTCTTTATACAGCGCTTTTATTTTAATATTGAAAATGGATAATCAATTGAACTATATTCTACAACTGCCAAAAAGAAAACTAGTAGTCGCTTCATGTGAAATTATATTAGATAAAGACATCACTCCAGAAAACATAATTTTTATTCTCATGGTAGAAGAATCATTCGGTTCGGCAGGAGGTCGAGGAGGTGGATCAGGAAATAGAAAAATTGATAAAATAATAGGTTTTAGGATAATTAACAAGAACAAATCTTTGATATTTGAAACCGACAACTCAGACATAATTGAAAAATTCGATATACCATATAGCGCAGTTGCTATGGATATAACTTTGGAATCAGGTCAAAATCACGTAATTCAAGGAATAATAGACAAAGAGATGATACAATCATATATGAAAATCATTGAAAAGTTATGATTTATTTACCCTATTGATGTGGATATAGTGGAAATGTTCCTGTTTGCAATTAAATGAACAAAATTCTGATTTACAATCTGAATTCGACCAGAAATTACACTTAATTGGCTCAATATTATTAAATTTCTTATTGCAGAACGTACAAATAGACTCAAGGAAGGGAATATCTTTATCTATAAAATATTTGCCGCATTTTCTTTTTTCTTTATACCAAAGTAACTTATAGTCAGTTTTTTCCAAGAAGTTCATAACACTATCATATGCTTCATAAAAACCAGCAGCATAGAATTGTCTATAATAAATTCTTTTTAAATCCTCTTGCCTGATAAAAGATACAACCCATTTTTCCTCCAAAGGGGTATCAAGTTTATCACCATCTTTTGATTTATCAAAATTAGAGTTATCAGCATCGTTATTCATTTAGTTTCTTTTAGATTAATATTTACCAACCCTTTACTTATTAAATAAGTAGCTAAATATTCAGGAATTACATTAAAGCCATTATCCAATACAAATTTTTTTCCGTTAAAATGAATTGTTGAATCAATCTTGGAATCAATTTCAACTTCTGATTTACCATAAAAACATGCATCTTTAAAAGGATCAAAAGTGTCAATATCTGAACAGATAATTTTTGCCAGGCCACTTTTACTATTTAAAGAACCGTTAAGTCTAAAAATCCTATGTATATCCATTGTAACTACTGGATCAAGTTTTACAGAAAGATCTTCAACAGCTCTGGACACTATTTGCTGAAAGCTACAATTCCATGAAGATTCCAATTTTTCTATATATTTAGTTAGGACGTTATTATTTTTAATGGTAGAAATATTAAGTTTAAGATATTTCAAAACTCTTCCTCTCCAACCGAGATCCAATAACCGTTTACTTTTTAATAAAGAAGCGTTCTTTTTTTCGTTATCAACTTTTATTCCCAGTGTTTCCAATTTAAAACCTTTTCCCATAATATAGCTTGCTAGTTCCGATCGTTCATTTGAAACCAAATCATGATAATCTTCATCAAAAACATGAATATGAAATCCATTATTCCCCGAAAAATAAATAGATATGGTTTTATCATCTATACCCAGATCTCCTATTAATAATTTTTTTAATTTTTTAACTTCTTCTTTCAGAAAAAAAACACAAGTCTTACAGGGCATATCAATAACAGATAATCTCGAACTACTGCAATTATTGCAACTTTTCAGTATGCCTTTATTAATAAAACTACAAACATGACATTTTGTATAGTTATGTTCAATAGCACACTTCAAATTCAGATCCTTTCCATCAATATCAAATATTAATTCAGAACCGTACCATTCCTTTTTATCCATTTCTTCGTGTGGTTTTTTATAGAAAGATGAAGAACAATAAATATCGGATGGAACCAACTTTAAGATATAAGCATGCAATTCACCCAAGCTCGCAAAAGACAAATGGCGGTTGATCTTCCCATCAAATTGGCGAAAACCAAATTCACGCGAGTGAATTTCTTCAGGCATTTTAATGTTTGAAAAGTAATCAAAATAATATCGTTTAAAGAGTTTCTTTAACCAAATCTGATTAACATTATACCTTTCGGGATATTCATTATTTTTTTTAGATAAATGATCTAGATCTGCAGGATTACCTGAGTCTCTTAGATCACTATTACTATTATTCAAAGAAATCAAAAGCCATCAACCCCCCCCTCATATTTATTTTACTTTCTCCATTTTTCCTCTCAAAAGCTGAATAGGATTTGTGATGCCTTTGCATATTTCTTTTTCATAGCATAAATTTTCAAGTTTTATTTTTTCACAAGATGGTACAAAATATTTTTTTGAACTTCCCTTTTTTCCAGATAAATGTTCTAATTGATATCTTGTGACACTTTCTTTGAAATCAGGTAATTTCTTAAACACATCAACTATTTCATCAACACTTTTCCCTGAAAACAATAAAAAAGTAGCTAATAGCAAACGTGCAGAATGAGGAAGATTTTCTCCATGCTCAATTAGACCATAAAGATGCTCAATACAAGGAGGAATAACACTTTTTCTATTAGAATAATACTCAGCGTAATTTCCTTTATTTAAGGATTCCCAATACGTTTTTAAAATTTGCGATTTACCTGATATACGATTGGGAAATGATTTCAATTTCATATTTTTAATTTTGTCTAAAATAAGCAAACTTAATTCATTTCTGAACAAACGAACTGTTTCATTTATACTAAGATAAACATACCCATTTTTAATAGATCTGTTTATTAATTTCCATTCTTCTTCATGAAAAAGCATTGAACGCTTAAGATAATCTACAACTCTTATCTTATAATATTCATCGACTATTGTTTCATAATATAGATCAATCTTAAATACTTCTTTGAATATTTTAAATAAAATTAATCTTTTCTTTTCATCTTTAGTGGAACCTTTAAGATCATCTATCAGATATTTTTCAAATCGCATTGATTCAAATAATGCAAATTTTTTTGTCAAAAGATCTATTGAAGTGCATTTCAATATCAATAAAGAGCAAAGGAAAGTTAAAATCTCAATATCAAATTTATCTAGCCTATAATCTATTTCTCCATTCTTTACGAAATTTTCTATTTTATCAAAAGATCGGTTTAATATAAAATCCATTTCGACCCTATCAAATTCTTGGAGATCAAAATAAGTTTCTTTAACATACAATGAGGATTCATTTAAGAAAGGATATTTAGCTAAATCATTTGTACCCAATTTTATGGACAATTTTTATTAATATAATAAATGAATCTATATAATAATAAAATTTTTTGCTTTTAACCGTTCTGCAATCTTTACGCATAAAATGGTAATATAGATCCATTATAATAGATAAAAAATCCATTTATTTCTATACCCCAATTTTATTCCAATTCATATAATAATAATTGATAATATTACATAAATGATCAATAGAAAGCAAATAAATCTTTATTTAACCGTCTAATTAAGATAAGGTCGATATACCCTACATTTCGATAATAAGTTAAGAAAACAACAGGAATTCGATACATAGATTAAATTTAAATAATTTATATAACAAAAGAATTAATTTTAAAACTTATTATTAGAAGAGAAATCATAA
>JBQCGN010000064.1:0-6546 GCA_051955655.1 Candidatus Nitrosocosmicus sp.
ATGTCAAATAGCAAGATAGCAATTGTCTCAAAAGTGTTAGATAATGTAATGCATCAAATAAACAAAGGAGAAAGGAAATTCGCAATAGGAATAAATGAAATAAAATATGCAGATTCAGTGAATTCCATAGATGTGCTAGTTTATTCTGATAAAGTTTTTTTTGATATAGAAGAAAATGAATTCATAAAATTATTGAATGAAATCGAAAGCAAAAAAAATGTAAAGGCATTTGCAACAGACTCATCCACAGATATTGGAATGAGAGTGTCATCATTGGGAGGAATCATCGCATTATTACGTTTTCAAATAAACTAGTTAATAGCAACATTATTTTCTGAATGAGTATTATTATACATCCAATTCAAATACTCGGACGATACATCGCTCATTTTAATAACCACTATTTCAGGCACATCATAGGGGTGATTCTTTTTTATTTCAGATTTCAATGCCTCAGAATGATCCTCGGTGGTTTTAAAAAAAGCAATGAATTCACTTTCGTGCTGCAAAGCAGATTGCCATCTATAAATAGATTTAACTGCAGTGTAACTCACACAGGCACAAATCTTCTTTTTATCAACTACAATATGAGATAAACTAATCAGAGAGGATTCATCAGAAAATGTTGAAATCAAAATTACACCATTTTGCTCACTTTGTTTTTCAATCATATTTTATAATTTTAAAACACATTTATATATTAAAAACTAATATGCATAAAAGTATGATGATGATAAAATATAATCATACCTTTTAATTTGATATAATAGACAATAAATTTTTTTCAACAACTTTCAATATCGCAAAGAGAAAGAGAGAGAAAACAATAATTAAAACAGGAGAATAAAAAGTAAAATAAAATTTTTTATATTCTCAACTATTATCAGCAATTAAAAAGTTTAAAAATAAGCGTCAGAATGAATTCAAATATGACGATTTATATAATTACAGAAAATATTATATGATATTAGGATTACAAAAATACATATTTATAACATAATTCAACAATAAACTGAACAATTTTTTTGGATACATCAATAAAAATCGAATTAAAAGGGATTTTCATGTAACAAAGCAGCAAGAAGTGCTGATCTCAATTCTTTGCCATATGACGCTTGTTTAAAATATACGGCATTGGCAGTATTATCAACTGATGGAGATATTTCCTCAACTCGAGGCAAAGGGTGTAAAATAGAGACATCGGGTTTGGATTTTTTTAATATATTTTCATCAATAGCATACAATCCTTGAATTTTTTTATATTCTTGCAAATCAGGAAATCTTTCTTTCTGAATCCGGGTAACATAAATAACATCTAATTTATTTAACAAATCATCAGTTAATTCTGTATGATAAAACATTTTCATATTAGTTGAAATATCATATATTGACTCTGCTCTGATTTTTAACATAGAAGGAGAAACCAAGTGGATATTTACATCATAATTAGATAAAGCATATATTAAAGAATAGACTGTACGTCCATACTTTAAATCTCCAATTATTCCAATAGTCAATCCATTGATTTTCTTTTTTTCTTTAAATATTGTATAAACATCCAGCATGGCTTGAGTAGGATGCTCCTCACTACCACTACCACCATTTATTATAGGTTTATTTGAAACTTCGGACGCATATCTGCTAGAACCATCAGAAGGATGACGTATTAGAATAACGTCAGAGTATAAAGATATAGTTTTGATTGTATCAGCATAGCTTTCACCTTTCATAATAGAAGAGGATTCGATATCAGATATTCCTAATGATCTTCCGCCAATGGAAGCCATAGCAGATTCAAAACTCAATCGAGTTCTAGTACTATATTCATAAAAAATGTATCCCAATATTAGACCTTTTGCAATTTCTCCGCGTTCATTTGAGGACAGGGTTTGTATTTTGTCAGTAAGGTCAAAAAGATAATTAAAGTCGTCGATAGTAAAATCTCGAATAGAAACAATACTTCGATTAAAAAATTTATTAACGGCGGTCATGTGATATATAATCAGACAATAAAAATTTGCTGAAATTTATGCTTTTATGAAATCAAAATTTATCCTGACGCACAACTACTAAAACCACATTCAATACACATATTACAGCCTTCTGTAATAATCAGGTAATTTTTACATACAGGGCACAACTCTTTGTCATCATCATCAATTCTTTGATCAGAATTAATATATGACTCAGATTTGATCGAAAGAGGATTAGTTTCAAAAACAGAAGACTCAGCACTGCCATTAAAAGTAGCATCATTATTCTCCGTTGTTACATTGTAAATTTCAGTGTAGTTTTTAAATATTGGAGCAACTTGCTCAAGTACATATGATTCAGTTATATTGTTATAAATATAATCGTGAACATATCTGCTAGGTTTGACTTGAAATTTTTTCTCACGTTCATTTCCGGTGATATGCAATACTTGTTCATTTCTCGATCCATCCCTATAAATAGTAACACCTTTTAAACCTAATTCATGGGCAAGAAGATAAGCACATTTTACATCTTCTACTGTTGCATCCGAGGGCATGTTTATGGTTTTTGCAATTGCATTACCAATCCATTTTTGCCATACAGATTGAGCCATCAAATGATCAGTCCAATGCACATCTATAGCAGTGACAAAAATCTTTTGCATCCAATCAGGAATCTCATCAATTCCAAATATAGATCCATAATTATTAGAAATTTTAGACAAAATTTCATCATTGTACAGCCTATGTTCTTTTAAAGTATTTTCAAATATCTTACTAGTATAAAAGAATCTACCTACAGTGACGCGTTTTTCAAAGACCAAAGCAAATACAGGCTCAACCCCATTTGATACATCGGCAATCATGGACAATGTTCCGGTCGGAGCAATAGTGGTTGTCCAGGAATTTCGAATACCATGATATTTAATTTTTTCGATTAATGAGTCCCAATCAAAACTGTGTAGGTTTTTAGGAATTTCATAATAGCCTGACAAGGGTATAACGCCTTTTTTGTAATCAGTTTCTGCAAACAATGGAAAAGGACCTCGATATTTAGAAATAACTACACTTTCATCCATACTAAAATATGACAGTGTTTCCGCAAGTTTATTCATAAATTCATATCCCTCTTGTGAATTGTATGGAATATGCAATAGAAAAAGCAAATCTGCAATACCCATAATGCCTAATCCAATGCGCCTAGTTAATTTTGTATTAACGTCAATCTCATCAACTGGATATTTATTAGTGTCTATAATGTTATCCAAAAATCTGGTTGCAATACGAATAGACTGTTCATATTTTTGCCAATCAAATTCATATAAACCATCTGCTTTTCTTTTTACAAACTTTGAGAGATTAATAGATCCCAAATTACAAGATTCATAAGGATACAAAGATTGCTCCCCACAGGGATTAGTTGCTTTAAGAGGCCCTCCTTTTGCATTTATTAATGGGTTATACTTGTTTATATTATCAAAAAATATTACACCTGGTTCTGCACTTTTCCAAGCACTTAGTGCAATAAGCTCCATCAATTGATGAGAGTCAATATTTTTTGCATGTAAGTTATTCCTTGGATTTCTCAAAGAATACCTATGATCACCCTTACTTACCAAAGCATTCCAAAAATCAGACCAAACACCAACACTAACGTTAAAGTTTTCATACAGACCGGGCTTGGTTTTCATGGTGACAAATTTTTCAATATCTGGATGCCAAGTTTCTAAAATACCCATATTGGCACCACGTCTTTTTCCACCTTGTTTAACTACATCTGTTACAGTATCAATAATTTGCATAAAAGATGCAGGCCCAGAGGCAACGCCACTAGTTGAAGCTACAATATCACCCTCAGGTCGTAAACTGGAATAATTAATTCCAACGCCTCCACCAGATTTGAAGATCATAGCCGCATCTGTAGATGATTTCATTATAGAATACATATCATCAGGCATATCAAGAACAAAACAAGCAGATAGTTGTCCTAATCTAGCTCCAGCATTCATAAGAGTAGGAGTATTTGGAAGAAACTCCCCTGAAACCATCAGATTAAAATATTCAACTATTTTGTTACCGTAATGAGCCATTTTTCCCTCGGCAATCATACGGAGTAAGTCTTTGAAGCTTGTTTTCATTTTACCACTTTTGGCAGTATCTATATATAGTCTAATTAGAGATTCAAAATGGAATTTATTAAAATAGTAATTCCCAATCTTAAGTTTATTATCAAAATCATCTAGTTTTTCGTAATATTTTTCTGCTTCAGATATTGATTGTGTATAATTACCATTCACATCAAAAACAGATAAATCATGAATAATATCAGGAATGGCCACTAAGATAGCTACACGTTCAAAAAGCTGCTTAGGGCCTTCGATAATTTCGTTATTGTTATCCCTAAGCAAATAGCGTGAAGATAACACTCGCAGAGAATTGATATCTAAAGATTTATCCACTTCATCAAGATCCTTTTTGTTTAGGATCTTCATCTTCATTTCCCTTATTTTTCGCCTCTCATGTCTATATAATATATAAGCTTTGGCCGTTTCGGCTAAACCTTCTTCTATCAGAATAGATTCAACCATGTCTTGTACATCTTCAACACTTAAAACATGTTCTTTACCAGTAGATCCTAGATATCCGCTTTTATTAATTTTATTTACTAATTTGGTTGCAAGCAATTCAGATAAGTTATGATCGGATTTGCCAGCTGCAACCAGAGCTTTATATATTGCATTTGATATTTTTGTTTGTTCAAAATCCACTATTTTTCCATTTCGTTTTTTTATGTGAAAAATAGATTTATTTTCGGAATTGCGAAGATCAGTTTCTGCCATACAGATAACAATAAAGTAAATGTATCGTTTAATAAAAATTTTTATTACATTACTTATGCTAGAGTTAGCTCATTATTTGATCTACATATAGGACATGTACCATTGTCTAATATTTTTGATCCACATGTATTGCACATAGCTTGTCTATTAAATATATTAAAAAAAGGAATTGAATCGATAGATTGTGACAAAAGATTGATAGACTCGTCCAAGTCTAAAGAGGTAACGTCCAATCTGATTGAAAGACCTCCAGTTAAAGCATCATCCAATAAAAGCAAGTTTCGTCCAAGAGAGTTTTTGTCTTCCATGTCCTTTTTCGTAATTATTACGCCTTGAGAATAAGAACCAAAGCTATGAGACAATTTACCAAATTTTTCAGCATCCAATTTTGCAAAGCGAGTAGAACTTGAATCATTGATTATCGAGATTCCAAAATATTCATAATTTCTTTTATCCAAATTAGACACAACATCATTAGCGGTTTTAACCACTTTATCGACTATTTCAAGACCCGTCTCTTTATAATTAAATCCCAATATATCAAAAATTGATTCTTTTAAGCCAGTCAAATTAACAAGCATATTTGTACAACCGGATTTAGGAAAATCAAGAGGACTGGACAATCCGGGCAATAATCCTTTTATCACATTATCAAAGATCATGTCCCTTTTTGAAATCAAGGTATTCAATGAGGGTTTTAGCAATAAAGCCAATTTTGTTCTAAAATAGGTCTCATCTTTATTTGATTGATAAGCCAAATTAGGAAGGTTCAAGGAAATAGAATGCAAAGAGATTACAGGGAACGCATTATTTCCATTTATCTTATGAATTCCTTTGCTGCTTCGTATCGAGTTTGACAACGATACATTTCCCCCATGTCTTATAATTCCTGAGATCAAGTTTAAAACATTGGAAGAAAGAAGATCTGAAAACAAGATCAGTATTTTGAATTTGGAAATAGGAACTTTTTGAATATACATTAAATATCCGTTTAATGCACTTAGTAAAAGATCATCATTATTTTCATTATTTTTTTGTGAAAAGACAATAGTAATGGATGGAAAATCAAAAGAGTGGACATAATAAGAAGAATATAATAAGGCACTTTCAAAAATTGAGGAAATATTCCCAGAAGGTAAAGAATTATCGAAAAGGTTTGCAATGTTTTCGATAACTATTTCTTTTGAAACTTGCAGTTTAAAAAGAGAAATTAATAGCGGTAGAACGACCCTCACATCATCTAGTTTTGAGACGCGAGGAAGGTAAGGAAATTTGCCATCTAAATTAATACCCTTTTGCATTAGGTGTTCAATATCAATAAAAACAGTATCCGGACATATACCCCAATTTCCTAGATCATCTAGATGTATTTCACCATTAAAATGCATGTCTAGAATATCCTTAGGAAAGTTATTTTTCAAATATTCAGAGTAAATCCTTTTTGCAATATCAATGGATACATCATTGATACTGTAATTTAACAATCCATTGTTATTATTCAGTTTTTTATTTAAGTCATATATTGGAATACCAAGTCTAATTAATTTGTTCATTTGTTCCTCTAAACCATGTTCTATTAGAACATTGTTAACACAATCTCGAATAAAATTAGATGTTAAATAGGAAGCTCGAGATTTGTATATCTTGTTCTCTACTTCTTCTGTAACTTTTGTAGACTGCTCTAAAGACATATTAGCCTCCCTTACCAAACACTGTGTTATTTTATGAGGATT
>JBQCGN010000065.1:0-6839 GCA_051955655.1 Candidatus Nitrosocosmicus sp.
ATTTCACTTTCCCATAAATAATTTATATAAAAACATTTTGTACATTGCTTCCTCTCTATTTTTAACCTAATTTTCACTTTTTTTTCATCAATTTTTATAATGTTATCTTTAACCATCCTTTCTAAAACAATATTCAAAAGATTGTGTATTTCTAAGATATCCGAATCTCTATACCTTAAATAGGTTTTTAAATTTTCCGCGATTTTTTCTTTTTCTAAATAATCCACTTCTAATTTTTTATTATCTTTACTATTTCTGAAAAAAAAGTCTCGTAGATACCACTCAAATTCTTTTAAAGTTAATTCTGAATACATTTTGACTTTTTAAAAGATAGTGTTTTTTATTTTAAAGGATTTTTTCATTAAATGTTGTTATTATTTTCTAGAGTTATCGTTGCATCAATTTTATCTTTTAGAGCATTAAGATTGTCGCCCGTTTTAGAAGATATCAAGACTATTTGGTTCATATCCGGTTGAATGTTTAATTCTTTTAATTTATTTTCTATCTCTATAGGTTTTACCATGTCTATTTTATTTAATACCAAAATTAATTTGCTATTAGGAACTTCTAATCTTGATAGTGTTTCAAGAGAACTTTTCAATTTTTCTCTAATGGACAGGACATCTTCACTAAAGTCCAAAACAAGTAAAACAATATCTGCAAAATTTATTTCAGATAATGTTGTTTTAAACGCTTCTATCATATATGGAGGAAGTTTGCTTATGAATCCTATTGTATCTGTAAAAAGTACTTTTTTCTTATTAATGGTAGATGATCTAGTATATGTTGTCAATGTAGTAAATAATTGCTTATTTGTCTCTTTGTTTTCGTTAGCTAATAGGTTAAATAAAGATGTCTTGCCAGCAGAGGTATAGCCTGTTAATGAAATTAATGGCGTTTGTTGATTTAATCTTTGAGTTCTATGTAACTTCCTTTTCTTTTCTTCAATCATTAATTTTTTTTTAAGGGATACGGTTCTTCTTTTGATATTTAGTATTTCTATATCTGCATCATATCTTCCTATACCTAAGAAACCAGGTTGTTCTTCTCCACCCCCTTTTGACAAACGGACTTTTTCTTTTACTCTTACTATATCATATTTTAATTGAGCTAATTTTACCTGGATTTTTGACTCATTTGTTACTGCCCTGTTCAGAAATATTTCTAAAATTAGCTTCTCTCTATCTATAACTTCTATGTTGCATAACTTAGATAGGTTATACTGTTGACTAGGTTTTAAAACTTCATCAAAAATTATCACGTTGGGTTTTAGTTCGATGATTTTCTCTTTGACCAATTCTGCTTTACCTTTTCCAATACCAAATTTCGACATAGTTATTTGTTTTTGACAAACAGTTTCTAAAATTGAATATCCTGTAGATTCTGCAAGAGATTTTGCCTCTGCAATGGCAAACTGATCTGGATATGTAATTAAAAGAGCCTTCTTTTTATCTATCTGCATTAACTTTGTATATATATTGAGCTAAAGCAATTTAAACTCTCTTTCATCTAGAAAAAATTTTACATATTATAAAGTTATTATGGTAAACTTAAATAATTTGTTTTGATGAATATATGTTGTTTGCAAATAGCTTTAAGAAATGTAAACGGGTATATTCTTAGAAGATGTTGTTATGAGGATTTGAAGTCTGTTATAGAAATTAATGAAAAAACCCTTCCTGAACATTATACTGATTATTTCTTTGAATCTTTATTACGAGAACTTCCAGAAGCTTTTATCGTAGCTGAATTGGATAAAACGCTAGTTGGATATATAATGTGTAAATTGGAATTTGGATTTTCCAATTTTAGAAAATTAGGTTTTGTAAAAAAAGGACACGTTGTATCTATATCCCTTTTGGAAAATCATAGACGTAAAAATATTGGTGAATCTCTATTGATCGAAGGTATTAACGGAGTTGCAGCGAGAAAAGGAGACGAAATTTACCTGGAAGTTCGAACGAGCAATATTCCTGCAATATCTTTATATGAAAAACTAGGTTTTCAAATAAAATCTGTTCTAAAGTCTTATTATAGGGATGGCGAAGATGCTAACTTAATGGCATTGGATCTAACGTGAATTTTTTTGTTTTTGATTAACAATAAAACAAATATTTGACTGTTGTTTTATTATTTTTGTATTACTCTATGTCTTTATTCGAACCTTCTACATTATTAGCAATATTTCCCTATATTTTTATTTCTGCATTTCCAATTTTTGGAATAGTTTTGGTAACATGGTGGATTGTTAAAGATAAAAAATCTACTTCATCTTCGATAACAACTAAAAATACAAAAACAAATACAAATAAAGATAAACAAAATAAAAAGTATATTGATTAGTCTTTCTTGTATTTTCTATAAAATAAATACTATATTGAATTTAACGATAAATAGATAAGAAATGCTAAATCGTTTTGCAAAAATCACTTATCTGCCTTTATTATCTTCTATGTTTTCTTAAATATATCTATGTATTGGTGATAACCAAAGACCATCTTAATAAAAAAAAGAGTATATTTAATTTCTTTAATTTTTATTCTATTGCCTTTCAGAAATAACACAAGTTATTGATAAGGAAGAGACTTATGTCTTTTTGCTTGATTGTAAAGAGATATCTAATATCTTTATTAAGTCAAATAATTATATATTAAAATAATGAGCGATGATATATCTAATACTTATGAAAATTTGTTTAAAAGATATGATTACTTAATTAATCAGCAATTAAATAAAGATATCTATATTAGGAATATTGCTCAAAAACTTGAAGAAACGCTTAACTTATTAGAGATAGCTCTAGAAGACGGAAATGAGATCAATGTAATAAAATATTCTACTGATGCTATCATGTATAGAAATATGATCAAGTCGCAACTATAAATCATATCCATAGCAAATATGCTATGTTGTTAATTTAATTTGATAGATAATATAGATCAAACTAATTAACTATATTCTCAATATTTTAAATTTTTTTTACATTGGTGCCAGTAAATAGGTACTTTCGTTAATTAAGATCTAGTTTGAATGAAAACTTCTTAATATATCCATGCCTCTATAAAAACTCAATATTCATATCTATATTTTACATTTGGTTTACTTCATTAATTACTAAGTTCATGTCAAGGTTTCTCATTTTTAGTGATATAGATTATTCTTTCTTTTTAAATAAGTTATGAATTAAATGTGAACAATTGCTACTTTTGGCAATGCATAACACTGCTTCTCTGTATTTTATTGGTACATTTTCTCTTTTGTCAAATGTTTTTTTACTCTTTGATGTATATTCTCTATGGTAAATGGTTTTTGAAATAACAACTATTTCATAGTCGTATCTTTGAATCTCTAGTTTGATCGTATCTACATCAAATGCTGTCATAATCATTGCTTTGACTTTAGGCTCTGAATTCTTAATATTTAATAAAGTTCAATACCATTAATACCCGGTATTCTTGCATCTGAAATAATCACCGCAGTTTCTTTTGTATTTGATTTAAAATATTCTAATGCTAATAAAGGATTATCCAATACTCTAACGTTGTGACTATCCTTTTCTAATGCATTTTCGATAATATTAGCAATATCGATATTATCGTCTACTACCAATATATTATAATTGGGTGGTAATAATATAATTAATAAAGTCTATTATTGTATTTAAATGGCCATAGTAATGCATAATCGATGATCCATTAATTGCCATAGCCTATCACTTTTGTTACACCAGCTACTGGCAAATACAAGGTAACTATATCGGGATCTACTTGTTACACTACCACATATTTTTCTCTCCTTTGAGTTTATCATATGGGTAGATTAAGTTCCGTTATTAGTTATAGGCTATTTGCAAAAATTCGAGATATTGTATATGTGAGCAATTTTGTTTGAAAAATTAATATGATGAAAAAAATAGTTTTCGTATTGTGTAAATCCATATATCTTTCATAAAAATAAATATAAAAATAAAAAAATCAGATTGTAAGTAGTTCAACCTTATTTTGCTTATATTCTCTTATCATTAAATAAATATATGCCACATCAAAAAACAAAATGGATATAAAAAAGAAGACAAAATAAAAGAACGTTGAGCGATTGGTTCATACAAATAAAAATACAATCTTACTAGACCTGTTCCTAGCATTTTGAAAACAGCGATATAAATGGACTGACCTCTTGAACTACGTCGTTTAAAGAACATTACTATAAACAGAACAGATATTATAAGATTTTGCACAAAAGCAGAGTATATTCCTCTTAAGTCTCCTACTACAATGGTGCCAATTTAAATTATAATAAATTCAATAGCAAGTAAAAACATGAATAATTTATGTAATTTGGAAGATGGTCATTGTATGAACTCATTTTTGCCATATTTTAGAAATGAGTAACTACTATTGTATCTAAACCAAACCACAAATAATTTGTAAACGATTGAAGTTGACCATACGGGAAAATAAATGAAAAGATGAATTCCCAAGAAATATTTGCACATGATGCTATTAGAGGCATCATAAGTTTTATCTTTAAAGCCTTTTGATATATGAGAATATAAGTTAGAATCCAAAACATCCCCCCTATGACAGAGGTTATTGTTTGAATTTACATTCGGTCCTTGAACATTGAAACTATCTATATATTGCTATGAATTTGTTTTATTGAAATAATATCTACGAAACTATGATAGAAGTAATAGGTCCTGCAAGTTGTTGATAAATAAAATACTTGTCCAATTTAATAAATTAAATTGTATATTTTTCCAACATTATTATGAAGATGATTATACGACAATTTCTATTATGTATACGAAATTATATGATGGAATAATCTTTGATAATCTGATATTTACTAAGGATTATAATACTAGAAAAAGAGTATATCTTTTCTTTTAGTGATGCCTCTATGTCGTGAAGATTATAATTCCATTAATATATTAATAAGGCGGTTGCAGTTCTTAAGGGGTTTATTAGATATGTTGGCCGGTAGAGTTGAAGGGCCGTCCAACAACAACAATACATTAATCTAGTAAACCCCATTCAATTTACTCCAGATTAAAAGATGTTAGTATACTATCCAAAATTTTCTTTGTATTAATGTTATTACTATCTATATCAAAAATAGACAAAGATATCTGCAAAGGATAGCAACAAAAAGTAATAGAGGGATATAGATAAAATTATTATTGTTGTTATTATTGATATGATCGAAGAAGATGATTGATGTTTTTCAATTAATTTTTTCTCTCAAGGAGCTAAACAAAAAAATAGCATACGTATTGGAAAATTGATATATCTAATTCTTAAGGTCAAATTTCTAGATATGGATAAATAATATAATTAAAATTTAAGTTTAATGCATAATAAAAATAAATTATCTGTCTATTTTTTCCTGACATCAATTCCAGTTTTCTTTATATTTATAAATTCAGATCCTTTTAGCAGTGTTTCAGGACAAACATTTACCGATTTTTCTGGAACTTGGAGCTCTGATGATAAGGGAACATATTATTTACGACAAATAGGAAATGAAATATGGTGGTTTGGTAAATCTAATGGACATCCAATTGATTATTCAAATGTGTTTCATGGAATACTAATTGATAACACTATAATTGGAAATTGGATTGATGTACCTATGGGGGATTCAAGCAGCTCTGGAACTTTAAAGCTAATTTTGCAAATTGATGGTACCTTGCATAAGGTTTCGGTAATTTCGCCAGCAGGGTCATACCCAAGTTCAATTTGGACCAAAACAAAATAATTTATTGAATCTGATTGTGAAAACGTCTTTAAGTGATAATTGATGGTAATGCTCTGGGAGAAAAATCATTTCGTTCTACTAAAATAAATCAATTTTGATTTATGCTTTGAATATGGTTGAAGCAGATTCAGTTCTATTTATATGACAAAATGACAACTCGTATATTGTAATAATAAAAATAATTATATATCGTACTACAATGAAATAGGTTTGCTTTATTATATGAAAGTCTGTGAAATTCCTGCTGCTATATGCTTCCCAATTAGAAGTGTTATCTAATAAATCCATATATAATCTGCTTTCTGATTTTCAATACTGAACCAAAAAATAGACCTGGATTTATAGAATCTCAGCTGATTCGTATTCTGGTTTATTTCACTTTCATGTTAGGTATATCATAAAGAACAAGCAAAAAACAGATCTGTATCTTTTTGCTTAGCTTTACAGATAAAACCTTAAAGATATAATTTTGTGTTAATATATTACTTATACAAGTATCTTATTGAAATGTAAGGTTTTTTTCGGAATATTGTACCACACTGCATGAAAAGGCAGAATTATTCATAAATCGGGTATATGATATAAACCTCTCGGATAAGTTTATAAAATCAACAAAATAATTATTGACAAAAATAACTTATATTATCAAATGTAATAATATTACTGAATTAAATGGGTTCTTCTAAATCTGCTGCACCTATTATTAATCCTAAATATTGTGTTTATGGGTGTAATACAAGAATATATTGGAATAATTTAACGAATCAATATTTGGAGGCTGTTACAAAGAAGAAACATGTTTGTCCTAACAGATCAAATAACAATATTAATAAAACTAGTGTCACACCAATATCAACTAATTATAATTACCTATCAGATCCAACAAATAATAATAATAATAAACACAATTACAAAAAATCTTGGGCTCCAAGGTTTAACAATAAACAACCGGTGGATAATTCTTTAGAAGTATTACAAGGTTCAACAGATGCAATAAGAAAACAATATGAAATATTATCTGATTTAATAAAAGAATACAATGGTAAAACTCATGGCTCTCAGTCTCACATTCTAGCAGA
>JBQCGN010000066.1:0-7874 GCA_051955655.1 Candidatus Nitrosocosmicus sp.
ATATTTCTGGAACTCTATCATCAGAAGTCTGGTTAACAGTGGGCATACCCATCTTTATTTTATCCCAGTTAACAAGGATATCGTTCATTGTGAAAAATAGCTTTATGGCCTTTATGTAATTGCGCAAGGTACCAGAACTAATCTCTTTTCGCACGATTCTACTTTCTTGGAAGGATATGTAACGCATTAACTCGGATTCTAGCAGTCTGCGATTATCAATTGAAATAGCAAATTGATATAAAGATTCACATTTTTCTTCCAAAGAATCTCCTTGAGAGCCAATAAAATTAAGAAATCTTGAAAGCATCGCAGGATATTGTCTTTTAACATCCTTTGACTTGAGAGCATAAACAAAATTTTGATATGAAGATGATGAAGATGATTTGGCTATTTGCATTAACAATACATGTAGTCCAAAATAACTATAAGTGTGTATATTTTTACACGGGTTCGGTGGGATTCGGACCCACGACTTTTTAACCTCTTTTCTTGATCTGGTTAAGAGCCAGACGCTCTACCTGGCTGAGCTACGAACCCTCTATTTAAATAAAATTATCAAAACACTATTTAAATTAAACTAATGTATTAAAAAAAATAAATTTTATTTTATTTTATTATTGTGATTGCTGAATTTGTGTTGCTTCCTTATTTTTATTGTTTATTGCTTGGACTATTGCTTCGGATACAGAACATCGCAATCTCTGTTTTTCATTTAAAACCTTTCTATAAGCATCCAAGGTTATATATACCGGAATTGACCCTGTCCCCTCTAAAAGTGCCTTAACACGATAAAGCCCATTTTCCATTCCTCTTTCTGCAATCTTTTTTAATTTTATTTTGTCTATGAAACCACCAAGTGGACCCATTGGCATATCATAATCAACAGTTATTGATGTTCGGGTTTTTTTCTCATTTATTTCATCAAAATCGACAGTGATTTGCCAAACCTTAAAAGGTCCCTCTATCATCTTTGCCACTATTTTTTTATGTGGAATATAATCTATTGTTTCGCAGTCCCACTCTAATTTTTTACCATCAAAATCTCCGCTTATTCTAAAAATTGTACCAACTCCAAAACCATTTTTCACCTCTAATGGTATTATATTTAGACCCATGTTTTCTGGAAATTGATCTGCCATATGTTCAGGTCTAGCAAAATAAGTAAAAACTTCAGATAACGGTGCATTAATTTCCATGCTCTTGCTAATGGTAGTCATAAGTTAAATTAATCATCTAATAATATGAATTTATAGTTTTCTTAGTTTTAGTATATTAATAAACATATCCAATAAAATAATAAAATAATTTTATTATTTCATAGGACTATTATTAACAATTTCATCAAGACATTGTATAATATCCTGTTTTGTAACAGCAATAGGATTATTATCAAGATGTCCTCTATCAGGCATTATTACATCTGCCGCTTGATCGAAAGATTGTTTCAAGGAAAGAGGCTCAAATTTTAATTTTTTACATATTCTTTTGAATCTTTCATAATATTGTGAATTGTTAAATTTATGTGCAACTGTTGTACAGGAAGAAAGTGCATAGCCGTGAGGCACCCCTTCATTAGAAAAAACATATGATAATGCATGCCCCAAAGTTGTAGAAGAATTTCCAAATCCTATTCCAGATAGCATTGCTCCATAAGGTAAAAGTTCATGTTTATCGTTTATTATAGCATCCTCCAGTATATCAAACGCTTCCTTGCAGAAAAGTTTTGTAAAAGGATTTGCCAGTTTGCTGTCATAGCCTTCTGATGCTTGAGATGCAGCATCGCATGCTGAATTTCTTAATATGCTAAAAGGCGTATTGGGTAAGAAATATGGATCTATTATAGCCACATCTGCAAGAAATGCTTCATCTTGCAATAACTTCTTTTTATGATCAAAACTAATAACTGCATATGTAGTCATCTCGGCTCCTGTTCCAAAGGTTGTAGGAATTAAAATTTTTGGAATTCCAGTAATTTTGCTGAGGTATTTACATACATCCATAGAACTACCTCCACCAAGACCTATGTAGTGAGATATTTCTTTTCCTTCGTATTCATTTTTTATTTTTTCAACTGTTTCAATGGCAGGGTCAGGTGTAACCTTATCATAAATCTCATAATTTTTTATACCCATATATTCAATCCATTTCTCATATATCTTACTCTCAGTAGTAGTAATTATTAATGACTTGTTTGGATACTCAAATTCTTTAGCTGCATTATCACCGTATACAATTTTTTCTGGTATTAATATCTTCCACACATAATTTCTTTATAATAAATTTATATATGTATGTTTATACTCGTTAATTTTCATTTGATAATAGAAAGACAAAATAAACTTTCTAACATATGCCCAACTTTGGAATAAATATTCCATGATATTTTTCTCACCACACATTTTGTTATCTAATAATTTTTATTATAAAAAAGAATTTTTAAATTCCAGATTGTATTTGATAATTATATAGATCAGATTGTATGAAGAAATCATAATATTTATTCTTGTTGCTCACGGAGCACTATTAACTTATTTCTTACTAATTATATACAAAAAACTGCAAAATATTATAACCTATAATAACAGTTTAGAAAAAAATGTGATCAACAAATTCGATAGGTTATTAAATATGCTTGACAGCCTATCCACTCTAAACCCGGAAATGAATAAAAATTTAGAACATATTTATATGAAAGAACATTTATCTGATTTACATTCAATTTCGGAAAAGATCCACTCGAGCTTAATAAAAATGGATAAACTATTAAATTCGGATTACGTAAAACATTCTAACCCTAGTTTTCCATCATATATGCAAGGGGAAAGTCAAACAAAAGAGAATATGGATCTTTCTACAGATATAAATGACGCGTTAAATAAAATCAAAGAAGAGAATATCAAACAACACGAAATCAACGCAACAGGGGCAGATATGAATATAAATCAGGACGTAACAGGTAATTCCATAAATGAATTAAAATCATTAGAAGATGATATAATAATTGCGTTAAAGAGATTAGAAAAGGTAAAATCGGACTCAAAGCAGAACATTTAATTTTTCATAATATTTAAAAATCATAAATTCAGAAGAGATATTGGACAATAGTTTAAGTATAGTGTAATATTATTTTTTATTTGATCAAAATTTCCCAAAACGATGATAGTAAAGACAATACACTTAAAGAAAAATATAATAAAATAGACAAAAAAGAACAACAGCGTCAAACAATTATTAACCTTTTTGAATCAGGGATCCCATCTGAAATTATTGCGCTAGAGTTAGATATTGAATTGAATGAGGTTGATAAAGTTATCCAAAAAATAAATGATGTTAATAAAATCGAAACAAAAAACCAGGTAAAAAAAGTGATTATTTCCAAACATAGGAACACATTTCATTTAGATGCATTAATGGATATAAAAAACATAATATCTAATGCCCAATCCAATATGTGGAAAGCTCTAAGAACTGAACCAGTATTTACTTTCCCATTTAAAGAAACACAAGAACTTTTAAGCAATAACAATGATACCAAAATTAAATCAATTATTTTGCATATTGACATTGTTGGTTCAACTAATCTTTCTATGACTCTACCGATAGAACGATTTTCAAAAATAATTCAAGCATTCACTCAAGAAATAACCAAGATAATTAGAATGTATGGAGGCTATGTGTTAAAGTATATTGGTGATGCAATAATAGGTTTTTTTACGATTAATACAGGTAATCTATATCTCCCGTGTATCAATGCAATAAATTGTGCGAAAACGATGGTAAAAGTAATCAAACAGGGATTTAATCCCATTCTTAATCAATATGATTATCCGGAGATGGGTGTAAGAATCGGTATAGATTATGGAGAGAATGTAATTGTAAAATACTTGCTTACAACTGAAAATACAAAAAATTTAAGCAAAAATGTAAGAAGAAAAAGAAGAATAAAACAGGTTAGAAATAATATAAATAAAACAATTTATGATATCTTAGGATATACAATTAGTATCACTACAAAAATGTCTGCATATGCAAAAGTAGACCACATTATTATTGGACAATTGATATATGACATTTTATCAAAGGAAGAACAAAGTTATTTTCATATGGTTGAGACTAAACCGGAAAATTGGAACTATATCAGTGATGAAACGGGTTCCATATACAAGATTTACATAAATAGAACGTGACACCTATCAAGGGTCTGATAAAAATATATGTATATTTATATCTACAAGGCTATCAAAAGAATTTATTGATATATTCAATTTATTTTATTATATTAAATATAATATAAACAAGCATAATCTTAAATATCAAAATTTGATTATATCAATATTCTTCTAGAAGGGTCAGAAATGGTAAATTAATCATCATATTCATTTAGCCACCACATCATCATCCCCTTTTAATCAAATTAAGAAAAAAAGACTTTATTAAATATTGATTTGGCTTTTTCTCTTAAGGCTTGATCTATTTCTACAACGACTAGACCGACATTTGGTTGACCATAGAAGATAGTCCAATTATTTGGAGAGAGCATGAATAGAGGTAATGCTAGTAAATCCTCTTCTCCATCTATTATAATTTGAATCCGGTTAAAATCTATCACAGTTATTTCTTTTATAATATCTATTACCTGTTCACTTATCTCGCCGGGTTTATTTTCACAATAAATTTTTTTTTCTACATCATATTCTATAGGTGTATCTTTCAAGATCCTTTTTTCTTTATTATCGATAATAGATAAATTTGGAATAAATCCGAAATTTAATAACTTGTCTGTAGTAGTATCTCCTACCGTTACTATTTTAATTGATTTTTCGATATATACCAAAATTCTTTCTCTGTTTACACCATCTTCTTCGATCAACAAGCCAAACGGTTCTTTCAGCAAATTACGATACTTAGGATTAACCAACATAAAGATATGACATAATATGGATTAAAAGATCTCATTAACCAAAGCTTTAAACACAGTTACTATTGCGGAGATAATCTCTTTTCTTCTTTTCCTTCTGCATCTTGATCGATTAATTCCGAAGCAACTACGCTTATTCTTCCAGCAGTAATCTTTGCGAGTTTAGAAAATGCCGTTGAATATTCTGAATTAGGATCTGAAATTATTACTGACTTGCCTTCATCACTGCCTTGCATAATTTGCGATGTTAACGGTATTTCACCTATAAATGGAATATTAAATTGGTCACTGATTTTTTTTCCTCCACCCTTTCCAAATATATTAATTTTCTCTTTACAGTTTGGACATGACAGATAACTCATATTTTCAATAACACCAATCAAAGGAATATTCAATTTATTGAACATGCCTATTGATTTTACCGCAACAGTCATAGCTACATCTTGTGGTGTAGTCACAATCAAAATACCTGTGATAGGAATAGTTTGTGCCATTGTTAAAGGCGCATCCCCTGTTCCCGGAGGTAAATCGATAATCAGGTAATCAAGTTCACCCCAATTGACATCAGTTATAAATTGCTTGACAATACCAGCTATTATAGGACCCCTGTAAATTCCTGCTTGTTGAGATTGCTCATAAAAGAACCCCATAGACATTACCTTAACAGTTTCCATTATCGGAGGTTGAATTTTATTATCTACAACTTCTGGAGACTGTTTTAATCCGAGCATCAAAGGAACGCTGGGACCATAAATATCAGCATCAAGTATTCCAACTTTTGCACCTGTTTTTGCAAGAGCCAATGCTAAATTTACAGATACGGTTGTTTTACCTACTCCTCCTTTTCCACTTGCCACAGCAATTATATTCTTTACTTGCGGTAACAGCTGATCCATGGAAACTGAACGTCCTTCCATAACTCTTGCAGTTACTTTTAAATCCAAGTTTCTTATTCCAAGATCAGATATAGAATTCCTTACATCTTGTTCAATCTCACTGTTAAAAGGGCAGGCAGGTGTGGTCAATTCTAATGTAAAAGACAACCTATCATCATTGAAAGCAATATCTTTAACCATCCCCATAGAGACGATATCCTTGTGTATCTCGGGGTCCTTTACATTTTTTAAAGCAGTAAGGACTTGATCTACGGTGACCATAATAATATAAAATTCGACGTGTTATATATTTAAATCATTCATTAGTAACAATACATCAACAGAAAAATTTTTTATTCTTATGCTAAGATCTATTTATCTCATCTTATTTGTTTTGGACAGGTATAAAGACTATATCATACAACAATTGGTTAAGAAATAGATATAATTTTTGCAATTATACAATTTTAGGCTTTTTTTAAAGTATCATATAATTTCTAAAATATATATATAACAAACTGATTTAACGCAATAGCCATTATTATACCTTAATTAACTAAAAATTTCTTTAGATTCACTTCATCAAGATTAAAAAAAATAATTATGATTAAAATGATTGAGAATATTAAATTGAAAATAAACCTTTCAGATATATCAACAGGTAACCCTATTTTGAAAATAACGGGAATAAATAACATGTATAAAGTTTTATGTACAAAATTATTCAAAAGTATGAAAACACAAAGTTCATAAACTAAAAGTTATGGATATGATGTATCTTTATTATGTTTGCTATAGCACATATGACCGATGTAGTAAGAATTCCGCCTAGTAAATTAACAAATTCATTGAAATTGACAGCAATTGGAATTTTAAAAGAGAAATATGAGAGCATGGTAAATGCGGAATTAGGCTATGTTATATTAATAATTGATGCAGAGGCAAACTCTACCGGCAAGGTAATAGCCGGAGATGGAGCTACATATCATAAAGTTAATTTCACGGCATTGACATTTTATCCAAAACTTCACGAAGTAGTAGAAGGAGAAGTGGTTGAAATTACAGACTTTGGAGCATTTGTAAGAATAGGTCCAACTGATGCACTATTGCATTTATCTCAGATTACAGATGATTATTTAAAAAGCGACGTCAAGCAAGGTATTATTTTATCAAATCAATCAGAAAAAACATTGAGGATAGGCTCGAGAATTAGAGCAAGGATTACTGCAATAAGCTTAGGCAAAAGCACATCTATGGGAAAAATAGGTATTACATGCAGGCAACCTTTTTTGGGTGCTCTTGATTGGATTGAAAGAGAAATTAAACGTGCACAAGAAACACATACCGATACAAATTATAATCCTACTTCAAAATCAAACAAAACATTATCTTCATCTAATATAATTTCCCCCAATACAAAAAAAGACAAGAAATAAAAATTGCATAAGTATAGTTACTTTATTGGCAAAAGAATCTGCATGTAAAAAATGTAAAGCATTGACAACAGGCAAAATGTGCCCTGTATGCAAATCAACCGAGTTATCCAAAGACTGGTCAGGAATATTATTAATTTTGGATCCCAAACGGTCAAAAATTGCATCAACACTTGACATTTCTGTTTCTCATAAGTATGCATTAAAAGTAACATAAATAAAGTTGAATAAGTATCATAATCCATATAATGATCATAGCATTGATTTTAATGAAATAGATGAGATATCTCTTTTATCAAATTTTTTAAAAGAGGATATTGGAACAGGAGATATTACGACTAATGTACTAATAGATGAAAATGTAGAAGCTATTGCAAAAGTTATTTGTAAGAACGAAGGGGAGATCATTGTAAGTGGCCTACACGAAGCAAAAATCATTTTTGAATTATGTGATTGTAATTGCAATGTATTGATAAATGACGGAGATCGAATAAAAACTGGCACTAATGTTATGGATATTCAAGGATCAGCTAAATCAATACTAAAAGCAGAAAGAACTGCTTTAAATATGATTATGCATATGAGCGGGATTTCAACTAAAACATCCCAATTTATTAAAAGATTAGGCGAATTTTCGCAATTTGTAAA
>JBQCGN010000067.1:0-6334 GCA_051955655.1 Candidatus Nitrosocosmicus sp.
TGCTCCACGACATTCTTGAAAAAGACGATTTTCTAAGACACTATGCTCCATTTTTATCTGAAGATGGTTGTAGTAGAGATACTATATACATCAAGGATTTTAAAGAAAATAAAACTGCAGAAGTTCATCTCAATAACAACAGGCTTTATTGTTCTTTGTGCGAATCATTTTCATGTTTTCATATTCAATTTGTTATGGCCATACCCCGTGTTGCAAAATTAAATCCATTACCTAAGCCTAGTATCGATAATGATGAAATAGAATTGGATGGTCAAAAAGCAAAAAAAATAATTAGAAAGAAAAGATCTGGCTAATCTTTCTCCTATGTCTTGATTTGATATTTATTTGATACTCGATGTAATAAAAAAGATGATGATTATATTATGAACATTAAATGAAGAAAAATTTGATGTTGTTTATTGATTATTTTTCATACATAATTGATAAATCTAGATTATGATCTGATTTTTGTTTATTTTGATATTCAACTATTTAGAGAGATCTATAAATTCACATGATTTGCTCTGAGTATCAAATAATACAATCCGACCGATATCTGAAAAAACACCCGATAAGCTAATGCTTTTTCTGTGTGCAGATCCTGGATTTAAAACAAAAGTATCACTGTTATTGTTATCTATTATTTTACCTGATGATCGTGGTTCTCGTTTATGGGTGTGGCCACAGATTAATATTTGAAATTTATTACTGTGGATAATGTTTTCCTTTATTTCTCTGTCCGTGCCATGATATATACCAAATTTTATCCCATCAATTTCTATCTCGCCAAACTCTCCTTTTAGTTCTCCGTTTATATCGATGAACGCTTTTAAAATACCGTTTCTTTCGCCATCATTGTTTCCGAAAACTCCAATCAACTTTGCTTTTAAATTAGAAAATTCTTTAATTATGCCTGGAAAAATATAATCTCCTGCATGTATGACATATTTGACATCATTTTCATTAAATATCTGTATTGCTTCCTGGACATTTTCTATATCGTCATGGCTGTCTGATATTACACCAATTTTCATTTGATAACTACAAAAATTTATTTATTAATTTTAGTTTTTTCTTAACAAGATGCAAGCGATCAAAAGGTTATCTAAGTATTGATATGTATTTTTATGATACAAATTAATGAAAAAATTAAATTAGAACCGATGTTTTGTATTTTTGTTATTTTCCAGATGGAATAGCAGTGTTGTTCGTGATTCTATGTTCGGGAGGCTGTTTAAGGCCTTCTGTAGAAATACCTGTTGGTGAGATTGGTGAAGTAGGTGGTTCTTTGGCAAAGTTATTTGCAGCAGTAGAATTTTGTGCAATTGCTGCTCTGTCAATTGATGTACTAACCTTGCTATTTGTAGCATTGTCTACAACAGTTGTTTTGGTGTCGTTAGATGAAGAATAGGGAATAATTGTGTCTCCTATTAGTGTGGATGAACTTCCTTGTTTGCTATTCATTTGGGCATAGGCTATTGTATTTGTTGTCAGGATTTTCAAATTCAATGTATTTCCTGTAGGTGCAAATGTCTGAATGTGAGTGATAGCCATGATTAATGTAGATGCAAACATGGAAACTACTAAAATTCCTGCTATAAAAGATGTTTTTGTATTTGATTTTTTATTAAACATTTTTTCTACACCTATTAATGGACGATTAGCTTGCCAATCATGTTAAAGTGATTTTCAAGTGCTGCTTCGGGGGCTGAACAGAAAGATGTGCATCGGAATGTAAATGTTCCAGGTTTGTCTGCTACAAATTCTACAGTCTGTTGTGTTCCTTTAAGTAAAAATGCATTAACATTGTATCCTTCAATACCAAATCCATGTCCATTATACAATGCCACTTCATCCTGAGCAGTAGTAAAGTGCAGCCTTACAAGATCTCCTCTATTTACATCTATAATATTTGGTGTAAATCTCCATGACTCTGCTTTCATTGCAATGTCTCTAACTTTTCCTGCACCAGTGCCATTTGGAGTAGTTTGGGCGATTTGGGTTGTATTGCTTGGGCTTACTGTAACATTAAGATCGGCTTGCCTAATTACTTTTGGCTCTATCATAAAATTTGGAGAACCTGTTTGCTGGCCGTAAATGAAGTTAAGATGGTAGGTACCGGCCTTTGGAAATACATATTCAAACTGTACGACACTTCCATGACCATGGTTATTTGGGAAAACTGCAACGGGTTGACCAGATGGATCCATTATGGCAATTCGTAGGTCACTATGCCAAAGCCATGTCTTGGTTGCATCTTGAAATAAATTTATAACAAACAGTGTGGGCTTTCCAGCAACAGGAGCTTTTGGAACCATCGCTAAATCCAATAAGTATGGTGATTGGTCAAATTTTTTGATAAATGCAGTATCATTTGTAAACATTCTGCTTGAATCTGGTATTGGATAGTCTTTTGCGGGTTGGGCAAAAACTTTAAATGTGTTACTAATATTTGAACCTCCTACTGCGGCAAAACAAATTCCAAGCAAAAGAAATATTAAAATAGAATCATTAGGATGATATCTAATTTTTTTGTAAAATTTATTATTTGTCGTTATTGTTGCATTAGTGTATTTTTTCATGCTATCTCCTCTCTTTTAGTATAATCAATCATTAATTATCATTATTATCAAAAAAGGTTATATAGATATGATGTTTTGTTGAAAAAACAATTACATGATTGAATATTTATCTCACGAATATATGTTGTTTAAATATTTTATTATTTAATCTATGACAATGACATATTCTGATAACGCCGATGATCAAAGAAACAAATTCAAATATCTTTCGCGTCATAAAAAAATTGATAGATTACATTCTTACAGACAAATAACTTCTTTATTTATGGCAGCATTGTTAATTTTTTCCACTCTTACTATTTCCGTATCATTTGACAATTCAAAAGCATTTGGTTCCCTTGGTATCCGTCCACCTGAGCCATTGGTTCCGCAAGGACTAGTTAACTTTGATAAAAAACCAAGTACTAGTATTTTTAATATACCTGCCGGTTATAAAATGGAGCCTGTATTATGGAATTTGACTTTGCCAAGTACTGTTACTTTTGATGATAATGGAAGTATGTATATTGCAGAACAAGGTTATTCTTATGGTGGATTTCATCCGACCCCTAGAATACTTAAGATGGATTCAATGGGTAATGTTTCGGTTGTAGCTGATAGACAACTAAATGGGCCAATTACTGACATTGAGTTTGACAAAAAAAATGCTACTTTATATGTTTCTCATAAGGGGATAATATCATCTGTTGATTTAACTGGAAGAGTAAAAGATTTGATAGTTGGATTGCCCAGCATGGGTGATCATCAAAATAATCAAATTGCATTAGGCCCTGATGGTAGATTTTATTTTGGTCAAGGTACTGTAACTAATACTGGAGTTGCAGGAGAGGATAGTTATGTTTATGAATGGTTAAAAACTTCACCTGAACTTCATGATATTCCTGCTCAAAACATTACACTAACTGGCCAGAACTTCCAAACTCTTAATCCTTTAACTCCTCAAAATTTGCATGATTATGCCGTAACAGGAGCATATGTTCCGTTTAACCATACTACATTTAATGGTGAAGTAATTAAAGGCGATACAAAATGTAGCGGTTGCATTATTAGTTCTAATGCGAACGGTACTGATTTGAAGGTAATTGCATGGGGATTACGCAATCCTTATGGAGTAGCTTTTACAGCTGATGGAAAAAGCCTATTGGTTGCAAACAATGGAGCTGACGAAAGAGGGAGCAGGCCGATAGCAAATGACTTTGATAAAGTGTTCAAAATAGATTTATCTAATACGTCTGGACCTCCTAAATATTTTGGATGGCCTGATTACTTTAACAATTCTGAACCTGTAAATAATAACCCTAAATTCCTTTCAGACAGCTCTCCTAATGATAAATTACCAAAATTCTTGATAAAAGATCATCCACTAGTTGGTAAACCTCTATCACTTTTGGGTGAAGGTGTGGCAGTAACACAGGTACAAGTTTCCAAAAACAATAGTTTTGGATTTCCTGGTATGGCATTTGTAGGTGAATATGGTACTGCAGCACCATTGATTCATCCGTTTGCTCAAATGACTGAAAAACTGCCCGGCTTTAGCCCTGAAATTGTTGGACAAAAAGTATTAATGCTTAATCCTAAAACTGGGAATTTCTCTGACTTTATCTCGTTAAAACAGATTGATAAATATTTCAGACCAGTTGGAGTTAAATTCAATCCACAAGGTGATGCTCTCTATGTTGTTAGTAATGGGCGATTTGAGATAACCACTGATGTTCCAGGACCATTTTCAGGAGTAGATCATTATAAGACTGGAAAAGGCCTCTATACGTTTGCTTCACTCCATGCAACAGCTTGGCCATATGCAAATACGGGAGTTGTATGGAAGGTTACTAAGATAAATAACAATAACAATACATCCGGTATATATATGAAGACAGTTGGTGGTGATAACAGCATTGGTATTTATAGCAAGAATGTACATCAGATTGTTGGAAATAATAATACTGTAATAAACCCGATTAATTCTAAAGTAAGTTACAACTTTGCCAACTCTTTGAATTCAACTGTTAATCCTACTGCAAACCCTCACCTAACCACTACTAACCCTACAGGCGCAAATACTTCTACTGTTAAATAGGCAATAAAAAAATCCTTTATCTTTTTATTTTGGAATTTTATATTTTATAGTTTTTATGATTAACATATTTTAAATTAGTTTATATTTAAAAATGAAAAATTTGTAAAGTGAAAACATCGACCATGTTATTTCTTTTGTTTATTCATTGAACAACTGTTTGCACTTTTTTTTATCATTCTTTTAATATTATATGCATTTATGATCGGTGTAGCTATTAACAGTGGAATACTAAATAATAAAAACAGAATATAGTATGTGGTTGTAATTGATGCAATGGTGGTAGCCACTGATCCTGCTAATATATTAAATAGATAAAAAGATGCGCAGGTAGGACAAACAGCAAATAAACTTGTGGTTGCACTAAGAATGCTTAAAAACTTGGTCCCATTTCTGGCAGTAACAGATCCTATTCTATTATCTTTCTTTTCCTTTTTTTCTGAAATATATGCTTTAAATGCATAGATGGATGATACACCATTTAATCCTACTAAAGCTGAAATTATTATTATGATAACAAGATTTAACGGCACTATTAAAATTCCAAGGTTATCATTTAGGAAAATCGACATGGAAGGAGTATAACCAACAGGTCCATACTGCATCATGATTATTGAAGGGTAGTTCTCAATTCCAGCAATGTGTCCGATGCCTCCTTCGATTCTAATGATTAAAGTACTTGATACAATTGCATAAAAAAATCCATAAGCTATAGAAATAGGTATAAAGAAAAAAGACGATGAATTATCAGTTAACATATTAAATAATATTTTCCATAGCGAAATTGATGGTTGTTCTCGATACTTTTGTTTATCATGTATTGTGTTGTTAATTCTTATTTCTGAATCTGATTGAGAAATTGTTTCTTTTTTTGAAACGGTTGAAGATGGTTTTAATTTAGAAAGTGAAGGGTATGAATCTCTTTTGATTTTTGTATTTATACAATGGATTGTTTTTCTGATGACAAAAATTTCAATAACAATTATTATTGTAAATACTGTATAAAATAGATAACCAGATAACTGAATCCACTGGGAGTTTTCACTAGTGATTATCTTTGGAAGAGATAAAGGATAGTATAGAAAATCTGTAATTAAAATTGCAATACCTAATACTAATAACCCTATAAGAGAAGTTATTTTTACTGATCCTTTAATTTTATTCAATTATATAAAAAGGATTAAAAAAATATTTAACATATTATTAATAGCTTAAAAGTAAAAAATATGTAAATCAAATAGATGTTATAATTTATTTCTGTGAACGTTCAACAAAATCAGTAGTTTTACTTGTTGTTATTTTCTTCCATGACTTCTGTTTCAAATCCTTCTCCAACAGGTAATTGGTCTTTGCTCTGTTTTTCTTCTATCATCATATTCTTTTTCTTCTCTTCTTCTTCTTTAATTGATTTTAATGTGTTATTATTATTGTCTGGTTGTTCTTTATCGTTGTTATTATTAACATTATTTTCTTTTGACATGATTTCATTTACAATTTAAATTAAATAAATTTTATTTGAATAACTTAATATATCAAATCAATCTTTTCCTATCTCAATTTTATTTTGTATATCAATCCACTATATACTATGGTAATAAATTTTGGTATTTCTAATAGAGTTAAAGTTTCACAGAGGTTTGTTTCTTTATAGGTATAAAAATAATAACACGTTTGTTAT
>JBQCGN010000068.1:0-4597 GCA_051955655.1 Candidatus Nitrosocosmicus sp.
AAATCAAAATGTTTTCTTTTCCATTTCACATTCTTTTGATATTCTTCTAAATATGTTTTAATTCTATTATAATGCCCACGAAATTTTTGTTTGTCCATATAAACTAGTTATGTTTGATGGTTCCAAAAGTAATAGTTAGCGATATTATTAAACCTTATTGATATCTATAATACATATGAAATCCTATCAAAAATTAACACTAATAACTGTAATACTTGGGATGATCATCCCTTTATTTGGTCTTTTTCTATATTTTTTCTTAAATAGTTTAATAGGAATACCTATTTTGGGTTTATTTTTCGGTCACGCTTTACTTCTTGCAGTTTTGATAATTGCAGTAAATATTGCCGGACTCATAGCCGCATTTAAAATAAGAAATACTAGAATTGCTGGAATACTTTTGATAGGCTGTGGGGTAGCATTATTTCTCGTTGTCCAATTCTTTGCTATTCCCGGAATGGTGCTTTTCGTAATTTCTGGAATTTTGGCTTTAAGAGAAAAAAATCTTTCTTTAAAAAATATCTAAAAATAATGGCTTTACATATCAATAGGTATTAATTTAATTTTAAATTTACTTTTTATTTAGCAATCTTTTTTTTAAATCAAATAGTGATTCCTGTCAAAATTTGTTTCCGCATATATTACAAAATAATGCATCATTTGAATTTGGATAGTTGCAATTTATACATTTTTTTGAAAAATTTAATTTATATCCGCATTTGTTGCAAAAATTAGAATTTACTGAATTTGTTTTTCTACAGTTATTGCAAACAAGACTGTCTTCTTTTGATAATGACTGTATTAATGTATTATTTACGTCTCCTTTGATATTGCTGTCCTCATTTTCTATTTCTCCTTTATTCTTAAAGTGCGATTCATTGGTTAGAAAAGAGGGTGAAACGATTTGACCGAGATGAAAACTACATTGATTTTTTAATGATTTTATTATATCGGCAACCGCGCTAGGATCAGAAATGTCTTTAAATATTACTGGAGGTTTTTCTTCATTCGAAGTTACTGTTACATCTCCTATGATATTATTATCATCTTTCTTTTTGTTTTCTTTTGTCTTATTTTCTATATCATTGGTGTTGGACTTTAAGTTAAGCTTTTCTATTACAATGTCTTTGATCTGATTTATTAAAATGAAATTTCCTTGATGATTTATATAGCTATAATGAAAAATCCTATAATTCGTAACTAGATAAATATAGTCGACTTTTGCGTTAACTTCCAGTCCATTTTTTGTAATGATGTTTTTCCATAATATTTCTTCACCTTGAGATAAAAAAGGCGACTCCGGAAAAATCTCTATCGGTGATGCTTTTCCAGACTCTGATATAAAATTTAGAATATAGGATTGAGTGAATTTTTTGCTGTCGTTTTGTAGATTATTTTGTATATCATTTATTTGTTGCAAAAACTTGTCTATTTTATTTTCTTCAAGGTCAATTCTGATTGCCTTTTTTTCTTTAGTTTGATTAACAAATGATATTTCTACCTGTGATATTTCTTTTTTTTTAAAAACTCCCTCATATTTAGAGATTTTTTTAATATCTCTAATTAATGAAATTGGTAAAAGTGGCCCTTCTTTATTTCTTTTATTATAAAATAGAATGGATGAATCAAGCTCAATTGGGCGTACCTCCATCATGTTTAAATTTCTATAAGAATTATCATTCTTATCTGAGGATAATTTTATTTTGTAAACTGAAATTTCTAGGAGCGAGGGCCCAACTATGGGCTTGGCCGATACCTTTTTTATGTTTGGTTTGGAAGATAAATTACTTAGCATATATTTTATGTCATCAGATAGTATCATTGCTACAATTAGTTAGTCGTATTGTGCATATTTTACTTTTAAGGTATTAGCAATGCTCTTAATTTTGTACATTTTTAAATCCGTTTACAAATGGTCATTGTATAAGATTATAGTTATTTTTTATTTGTTCAATAAATTATTGTGATATTTCAAGTATAGTCTGTATTTGTTTTTTGTGGATTGATTTTATCTTTTATTTTCTTTAACATTTATGGTCATTTATTCGATATTAAAAACATTTAATCTTGTTTTTGGAAAAAAACCATCGTCTGTTTTTTTAAAATTACTTCTTTTATCAGTAATATACAACAAATTATTTCTAATTCCTGATTCTCAATCATTCTCGGTGCCTTCTTATTCTACTTCTATTGACCAACCAAAGTTTGGTGGATTTATCATGACATCTGTTAGGGATATTGCAAGCAGTTTAGGAGCAATGATGATTCTGCTTGAATATGTGCCTGGTTTATACAAAGCAGTGGCTAAATCCAGGCTCGTTACACCTAAAGAATTGGCTGCCTATATAAACAACACCGAGAACTAAATCCGTAAATGGCTTGCAAGCCAAGGAGTTTTAGGATAATCTCATAACTCTAAAGACAAAAAGTTCTTTCTTCATTTCCAATATGATATGGTGCTTGCAAATACATGTGGCCCTGCTTTCATCATATGATCCTCTCATATACTGCCTTTGGTATTTAAGGTGGAAAATAAATTTCTAAGTAAATTCAACAGTCAAAAAGTGTCTTCAATGGTGTGATCATTATTATCTTTTTGAATTACATACAATGTTTAGCAAACTCATCTATATGAACAATCTAGTCTACTTTCCTCTTAAATTTCATTTCTTAATTGTATACAAAAATATGAAAAAAAGGAACGAATGTTGGTGATAGTGGATGCGGTTATGATATGTTAACTGTTACTGGGGAAAAGGCAAATTCAAATTTAGTTCTAAGGTTTTGATAAATATGATGCATCTATTGAAGCAGCAGAACAATTGGCATAGAAAGAAGAGTTTCTGTCAGTGTCAGATTTTCACAAAATGCCATTCAGTCACACATTGAATGACGATTTTGATTTATTTGCATACTTTGTCTGTCCATATGACTGGCCGATCCTATTAAAACATAAGAATTAGCAAAATAGCTATAGGAAAAAGATAATACTTGTAAGATCATAGAGCCGGTGATCAACTGATCGTCTCTAGAACAATCTTAATATTGCCAATGAAGTCCTTCAAGTAGTTTCATCAACTATACATATTCCTATTTAGTTGTTATACAACGTATTACACTTGGTTCGAGACAGGCAATAAGAAAACAAACAAACAAAATTGCAGAAAATATATGTTGAACGAAGTTTAGGCATGCTACTGAAGAGGTTGATATTTATATGAGGTAAAAAACTTAAAACTATTTATTGAATAATGAATTTTTCTAAATTAATTATTAATTTAGAATCAGAATATTTCTTATTTTATAGTGTTATTCTAATGCGTTTTCCTTTTTTTAAAATAGATATCTTGTTTTATTTCAATTTTAATATTTAATTCTATGGTTAATTATATAATATTTTTATTTATCGATGGCTTATATCATATATTGGAAGATGAAAAAATATTAGAGCGAATGTTTCCTTCAGATATACTTCCAAATTTATATCCAAAAGAAACTAGTTATGAGGATGTAGATGACATTTTAAATAGTAATATTTTTAATGTAATGTTAAATAGGCGTTCTCAAAGAAAGTTTGAGGATAAACAAGTGGAAACATGGAAGGCTGAAATCGTTTTTGCAGCTGCAGATACGGCTCCAACTGCTGGTGGCTTTCAAGGCTTTGAAATATTTAATATAATAAATGAGGAAATAAAATCAAGATTGGTAACTGCCGCTAATAATCAACCATATGTTAAAGCTCCGTTAGTTCTTGTTTTTTGTACAAATCCTCATAGGATAAAGATGAATTTTCCTGATTATATTATACAAAAATTTTCTTTACAGGATGCAACTTTGGCTGCAAGCTATGCACAACTAGCGGCCCACGCTTTAGGACTGAGCTCGATCTGGATAGGTATGATAGATGAGCAATTAGTTAAAAATGCTATTGGAACTGATCTTCAGCCATCTTCAATACTATGTATTGGATATCCTAAAAAAATGCTAATGCCAAAACCAAAGAGAAACTTGTCTAGTTTAATAAAAAATATCCCTTGAATAAAATACCGTTAATAACATTCTTTGTTACATTGTTACAAAAATTGAAATTAGATCTAAATTTTAATAAAGACCAATATTTTATGGACTTCTGTATATGAATGTCAAAAATTAAAACATATCTACTTTTGATCACTGCACTTAAATGTCAGCAAAGAAGATTTCTAATACTCAATTTTTTTTCTTTTAATCTTTAAGAATGGTTTAAAATGTTATAATTGTTTATTTGATCTAAAACTCGAATTTCTTGGTTCCTATTTTATTTATCTATGCAATAGGTGATTGTATTAAAATTATGGTAATAGTTAATATATTGTGCAGATTCCTTTGCAAGTGATTTTTTTAATCTGATATACCATTTGGGGTTTTTAAAAAGACAAGAATTTATTTGCTTTATTGTATATTTTATAATAATGCTTCGCTTTTATTATAATATTCTTAAATATTAAACCTTAAATATAAATATATAATTATACTTATATATCATTGATAAGAATAAGACCATCGTTTAAAAAAAAAATTTAAAAAATACTTAATTTTGAAGATATTAATTTGAATA
>JBQCGN010000069.1:0-6583 GCA_051955655.1 Candidatus Nitrosocosmicus sp.
AACATTTTTTTAGTCTATCATAACTTTGAGGTGAAATTGAAGTAGTGTTACTATTTGTGATGTTTTCATTTGATTGACTGTTTGAAGCGGATTTAAAAACATCTATTGAATAACTTGTGTTTATTGGATAAATAGAAAAGCTACTAATTAAAAGAGCTAAATAAAATAAGGAAATTAGTTTATATTTGTTACTAATTAAGGTCTTAGTATCATTTCTATTGAACAAAGCTAGCATTATAGTTTATTCTTATGTTATTTAAACATATTGTTTTTTTATAGTATCTTTTACTAGATTAATGAAACATAATACTGTATCTAACAAACAGATTTATTTTATTGATAAATAAAATATATAATTTTTACTGGTATGTTGATATGTAATAATGTACTATAAAAATTAATTTCTATTAAGATCATTTCACAATTGTTCTCTCCAATAGTTACTGATAAGCATTCCAAATAATCTTTCAATTCTTTTAATTTATTATTATACTATTGATTAGATCAAATGTATCGGAAATAATGAATCATCCTTAAGCCTTTTCATGAGAAGACTGAAAATGTGGAACGATTGGTGTCATATAATAGGCAATTTTTCATGGAGTATATTGTCGGTGGTGTTGCAGTCATATTTTCTGTTTTTTATTGCTTTAGAAGGATAAATAATGCTTTTGGAAGGGCTTGATTTTCTCCATAATGTTTGCTAAAAAGATATGGTTTAGAAGAATTGCTTATACATGGAGACCCCGATGTATATTTGACTACTATGAGTTTTATTATATGCTATTTTCACCAAATATTCATAAATTACTCTGGATTTGAGACGGAGACGTTGTTGATGAACAAAATAATAAGATAACTCGATTAGCATGAAAAGTTGTATGGTCGACATATAAAAAAACATCTCTTAATTTATTATAGAATTTATCAAATTTTGCAATTGATGTATCTTTAAACCTAAATAACTATCGTGTCTTTTATATTTTGCATGATATTTACAGAAATACCTTGTTGCTCAATTCAACTAGTTGTGTGGCGTATTTATTTGACATTTGAAGGATTTATAAAATGTTTATTGAAGATAGAAATGTCAGTTCCTTAACAAAGAGCATGTATCATATCAATTTAATACGCTCTTTGTAGTGCTTGATTTATGTATATCGTTATTATCGAATCCTATTCCCCTTATTACTGTCCCTAATATTGCATTTGGACTTGCAAAATGTTCATTGGATTTTATTTCATCTATTGTCAAACCAATTACCTTCTTGTTGAAAAGATGAATAGTTATAGGCACGTGTTTGAATTCCATGCCTATATCTGAATGGATGTTTGCTACCCCTGTTACGATGATGTCATTTCCAATAAATAAGATGTTATTTGAAGTAAAGTTGTTTATTGTATGAGAATGGGAGAAACTACCATTAGGCTTTATCATTGTAAAGCTTGCATTAAACACTGCCGTCAAATGTTGTTCATTGGATAAATTGTTGCCTTGGTTATTGTAGCTGTTATGGCTATCCATTATTTTTAAATCCCATGTTCCTGCCTGAATCCATGTAACTAAATTGTATTTTATTTGATTATTTGCAAATTCACCAGAAGCTTCTATTAGTATACGGTGACCATCATCTTGTTTTTTTAATTCATCTTTGAGGCTGTTTGTGGCCGTCGATGATTGTTGGGCTAAAGCCTTATGAGGTAATAGAAATTGATATGGAAATGATAATTGCATGGTTTTAACAGTGAGGGGCATTGCTGCATCAACACTTGCTGTTGCAGATATTACCGATTGGTACAATATGAAATATGTGATTAAAACAAAGATTAATTTAGAAAAATTAATACAGTTATTAGCAAAAAAAGAATTCATAAAATATTTATAATTGAGAACAATAAATCCATTACCTATTATTATACTCTTTATACAATATTCCTGATTTATTATGTAAAAAATTAATTTTAAGATAACTTAATTTGTTAATTTTTCAATTCATCAAGGATTGAAAATTTGGGATTTTGTTAATTTATCAAGAGAAACAACAATAAAAAGAGTTAAAATTACTTTTATTTGTATTCAATACACGAAATCCCTTTTTGTCATTATTACAATTTTATAGGGAAAGCTTAAAGTAAAATATTCCACTTTTCTCTTCTTCTTTATTGTTTTTATTTTCAGCCCATAACCTTCCACCAAGCGCTTAGAAGCTGCTTTTACATATAAAAAGCCCTAAACCGGATCCTTGTGAAAATTTTTGATAAGCGCTTTGTAAATATTTCTGCGAGTATCTCGAGGTCATTTTCACAACCTCATTCTATAATTTAAAGTACAAACATTTCTTTATCATTAATGAATCTTACAAAGTTGTCTATCAGATTGTGAATGAACTGGCTTATGTCACATTTGTCTCCATAAATTAAAAAGTGATGTATTTCTAAACATACAAAATGGAATTTATAAAAGTGATATTCTAAAGTTTTAAACATCGTTTTTTGATTTGATGATTCAACGTTTTTTAATTTATAAAATAAAATATCCATCAACGTAGTCTTTCATTCTTTAAGTTTTTCGGTATAACATTTTTGTATTGACTTGTAATATGCAAGACCAAATTAATCCAATGCAAATAACCAAAAAAATGTTTTAACCTTGTATAAAATCAATATCGATCTAATCTAACTTGATTCCCATTAAATGTCTTTTATAAATAACATATTATTTGCATACACATTTTCACCATACCTATTAATTATTTTCAAACGTAATTGTAATATCATTTATAATATCTTTTTTTTGAATTATCTCTTTTTTAAGTACGTTTAGTAGATCTATACCTCCCTTGTCTATTTTAAATGCTTGTTTTCGACCGTTATAGAAAACGACTCCGTATTCGATCATGTAAAATAGATAAATTTTCAAATCATAAGGAGATAGCTGAAAGATTTTTTGAATTGCCACTAAAAGAAAGTTAAAAGTAATAGCACTTGAACAAAATGAAAGAATGGGTTCTACAATCGAGGCTTTTAATTCTGGAGATTTTTTATCATTATCATTCAGTATAGACATTATTTTTTCTTTCGGACTCCTTTTAGACAATGATGTTTGCATCTGCTAGACTATTTTGTTGTGACTGTTGCTGTGGATATTGTCGCAATATTTTATCGACGGTTGGTAAAGCAGTAACAATTATGAGAATCAATGATAAATTGAATGTAGCATTAATAAATGAAGTCATCATAATCTTCTTTTTCTTTGGCACTTTTTTGAACTCCAACATATTATGAAATAGAAGCAATCCATATTATTTTTTATTGACCTATGACACGTAACAAAGTTACGCAATCCTTTATAATTATAGTATTTTAGGAATATTTTTATCAGCAAACACCTTTCTATTATATAAATGAAATACTTGTCTTAACATTTTATCTTTTTTAAGAAACTATAATTCGTAAATCAAAAGTTATTTTTGTAACGGATAACCAAAAGCAAAAACTTTATCAAAAACAAAAACCTTATTTTAATGAGAAATAACTTCATTTCATACAAGAAATAGACATAGTATGAATAACGAGTTTATTCCTTCAACGTCTTGTATTTTCATTTAATAATGTCCTATATTTTTAATAAGGATTTTCTAAGACAAGAAATCAATAGTTTTTCTCATCCACAATATTTCTACCATAGTAATAACTTGTTTGTTGTTTAATTTTTGTAATTTTATATGCAATCAATAACAAATACAAAAATGTCTTAAGATGAACCTTAATCATTGGTGCGAATTAGACGAACTTATCTATGTTTCTCAAACAGATGAGCAGTACAAACAGTATTCGGGTATAAGATATAACGAAAAATTAATAGAACAGCTTGCACAAATGAAAATTAAAAACTCAGAAATCTTTCTAGACTTTTTTTCTCATCCAAGGCCTCTGTTGCTTGGAGCATTGGAGGACATTGCATATTCTAAAACAAAAAACCTCGAATTAGAATTACATAATACAAGAAATACCAAGATAGTATCATCAAAACATATGTTTAAAGAATCTTCAGTAAACTGGAGTAACTGGAGACAATTCAATAGTCTTGAGCGAGATACTAAAAAAAGAAAAGAAGTATATGATGAATTTATTGATAAAACAAAATACATATTACCAATTATTGAAAGCAGATTTTCAATAATAAAACATGTCTACCAAGAAAATGTGAACAATAGTAGAGAAAGTGAAGGAAGAGGGCAAGATATTGGTAAACTTGACCCAGTTTCTGCATACTTGGAAAATGAAAATATATCCTATGAAAAACTAGTTGAATTCGTAAAATCGATTGGACAGAGAGCAAGAAAGCCATTTCAGGATGCAGTTTCTGATATTGGAAAGGCAATTTTGGGCGGCAATGAACCAGAATATTATGATGATTTTTATTATTTCAGAAACAAAGCCTATTTTGATATAGATAATAATTTTGTAAAAGTAGATCCACTTGGCGAAGTTAAAAAGATACTTAAAAATATGGATTTTGATTTATCAAGAATCTATTTTGATACCGAAGATAGGAAGAACAAGTATCCTTCTCCTATCTGCTTTTTTGTAAAAATACCTGAAGATATACGAGTATTATATAAAAATGAAAGTCCATATTTTGATATTCAAGCCTGTTTTCATGAAACTGGACATGCTATGCATGCAAGTTCCATAGATCTAAACAACAAATATTGGGAAAAATATCGGCTTTCAATGGGCATTGCCGAGATCTTTTCTATCTATTTAGAAAAACTAACAAAAAATACTCGATATCTATCTTCATTATCAAGTACAATAAAGAATGACCAAAAGATAATTGACAAATTGATATCAAGAAATAATTTTATGGAACTTTTTTTTATTACTTTTTATACTGCCAATTCGCTAATGAAGCTAGAATTCTGGAAAGAAAACTTGTCAATGGATAAGGCCTGTGAACTATATGCTCGTTTAATTAAAGAATATACGGGATTTGACATACCTGGACAATACTGGATGCTTCATCACATCCTCCCCGAATCAATAATGTATGTGCCGAGTTATTTGCTTGCAGCAGTAAGAGCAGCAGAGCTTGATACTTTCATTGGAAATAAGTATGGTGATAAGTGGTGGAATGAAAAAGACGTGGGAAAAGATCTTAGAGAGATAATGAAGCCTGGATCAAAAATTGATCTATCTGTATTTTCAAAATTAGATGTTGATGTATTTCTCAAAGAGGTTACATTTTAAAGAAGACCTCAACATAATTATCATATTTTTTTTCTCTTTAAAAATGGGTACAATACAGGTAACCTAAAGACGCATTTGTTTGAGTACAAAAAAATAAGTATAACTGATTTACAATTAGTTTAAATTCTACCAATGTGTTTTATTGATTCTTTTCTTCTTTTCTTTCTAAAATATCCGAATATTAGTCTTGATCTCTTAAAGACCAAAAGATAGTTTATTATTAATTCTCATTTAAGGGTATTACAAAATATCATTTATCAAAAGAAACAAAAAAGATTTCATTGATTTGTGTTCTTTATTTACATTGGTTGTATGTATCAGGAGAACATTTTCATAATATATGCAGATATTCAAATTGGATTTGTCTTGCCCGAAGGACCTTAAATATTGAACTGTTCCTCTGATTCCTCCTTGTTTATTGCATTGGCATCCAATGATATGGGATATACACAGGTTGTTGGATACGATTTAAAGCATAATAATGATAATATAGTTGGTTTGAAAAAACAAGGAAAAGAGGATCTTCAAAACATGATTTATAAATTATCTTAAGTCCCTAATCATATAACTGAAATATGTAAACAAGTGTTCAGAATCTTGATGTAACATATAAATCATAAGTAATGTGTTTCGATGAAGGGAAAATCGTACCCCAGTAAAAAACAGTAATTGAAAAAATAGTCACTGGGAATGGCTTTGAACTATATGCTTTACAAAAACTGTTTCCTCACCCACCATCCTTTGGATTTTTAATGCAAATAATTATTATAAAATGGTTATCGACCCTTTTTAAAACATTTATTCTGTTTGATTCTGTTTTATAATCTGAATTCCCTTTGAGTACATTTATGTATATATCCACTATCTCAATAAATCAATCAACTCTCTATATTCAGTAGACTGGTTTTCTCAATTTCAGTTTTGCCAAGTAATATTATAGTGTTTCTTTAGTAAAGGTTTGTGTTGGTGTAATCAAGCAAATTTAAATAATTTTGAGAATCAAATACAAATAAATCAAATTTAAGAAAAGCTTAACTAGATCTCTTCTAGTAGAAAATATGATGGAATTAGTTATTAATCATCGATTTATAGAAAACGACTGGAGTGCATCAAATTAATGGTAATTAAATATGTGAATGCAATAGTGATTCTCAGTATAATTTGCACTGTTATACCTACAGGAGGCATGTTTGTATATGGTGCCAATAATCCTCAGAATCAAGCTTGCTATAATTCTGGTTTTACTGATGGGCAAAAAAACAATGCATATAATCAAGGGCAGTTCTCTTCATGTGGTGTGAACGGTAAAGCTTACTATGAAGGATTCATT
>JBQCGN010000070.1:0-4452 GCA_051955655.1 Candidatus Nitrosocosmicus sp.
AGCCAAAATAAAAACCCGCACTCTGGTTCTAAAATCGACATTAAAGGCGCGATTGCTTTTTCTATCGGTATTATATCCATTTTGCTTGTAATAACTAACTTTGAGCCAAGAATGTCTGTTGTAAATATTACAATCATTAGTTTATTGGCTTCAATAGGCATCATTTCAATGATCTTTTTCATTTACACAGAAAAAAGAGTGCAATCACCGTTAATTGATTTCAAAATAGTATTAAATAAAATTCTGCTCTCGGCAAATGTGCTCAGAATGGTGGCCGGTCTATTTATGTTTTCTATCTTAAACACCATGCCTATACTCATCAGAAACCCAAAACCATTTGGATTTGGTGAAAGTGCAATAAATGCAGCAACAATAATTGTTCCTTTCATGGCAGCATATCTTGTAGTTGGTTTATCTGCTGGATTTATACTCTCAAGGCTTGGCAACAGTAAAGTTGTTCTTCTCGGATCAGGTATATGTGCAATTGGTTTTGCAGTGCTTTCTTTATCATTTCAGTCTATTGAACCTCTTTTAGTAAGCCTCGTTGTCTTAGGAATCGGCTCACAGCTACTCCATCAAGGTGCAATTAATATAAACCTAGTTTCGACCCCAAAAAATCTTACTGGAATTTCCTTTGGCATTAGTAATGTATTTTATCTAATGGGAAGTGCAATAGGTCCAACTGTGGTTGGAATGTATATGCAAACAAATCAGGCGTCAGTTAATTTGATACATGGTTCTTTTCCCACTTCTGAGTCGTATCTCTTAATTTTTTATACGGGTGTAATCCTATCAATAATAACAATGATATTAAGTGCCTTTGTCATGAAAAAAATTAAAGTAAGCTATACAGAATTACAAAGATAAACACATAGTTATTCAGGCTCAAAAGAAAAAGTGCTGATAATTAGGCTTTATTTATAGTCATCATCTATTAGAAATAAAGATTAAATAAATAACAATTACCGAGCTTGTTGCAATAAACAATGTTGCTGTTATAAACATAATTTTATGTTTTGGAGTATAGAATCCATTTTTTAGCTCTTTAGAAGTAGTATAATAATTATTTAGAGCAAACAAGATCAAGACAATAGATAAAACTATAATTACGATTCCAATTATATATGATGTATTATCCGTTAAATTTCCTGAGGTTACACTAATTGGTGTTTTTCCTAGTTCACTCACTACTCCTTCTCCTGCTCCTATTCCTCCTCCTCCAACAACACCATTACCTCCAAAAGAATGCAAAAAAACCAGATTAAATTCTTCAACAAATAACCCAAATTTTGCTATTATAAAACCAAGTCCAATGAGAGCAATACACGTCCTTATCCATGCCAAAAAGGTTCTCTCATTTGCCATGCTTTCCTGAGGAAAACCAGATCCAAATTTTTCATCCCTACCCATATCAATTAGTTATATTATATCATCCAATATAACGAAATTTGAATTAATAAAAGTAAGATAAACAACAAACTTTTTGAATATAATACCTCTATTATCAATTTAATATGCATCGCAAAGTTCCTCTTTAACTGCGATTAATATTATCTTATTTTAAATGGTAAGAGTAGCAAAGCCATGTCTTCATCAGTACGGAAATGAGAATAATTTAATAATAACTAAATTTAAATAAACCATGAATCTTTTTTATTTTGGTAAAATAAAATTTCTACACTCGACCTAAATTATATAAAAAACGCTCAAAAGATACTTTCTCAATCGAATATCCGAAAAATCGATATGATAAGATCAAATACTTTTTCTAATTTATGTGGAAATAATGTTTTTTTAAAACTTGAATGCCTTCAAAAAACAGGCTCTTTCAAGGTTAGGGGAGCAATTACAAAAATAAATAACTTGTCTAAAGATCTAAAACAAAATGGTGTAATAGCTGCCTCTGCAGGAAATCATGCACAAGGAGTAGCCTATGCTTCTTCTATGAGCAATATTCCGTGCACTATTGTAATGCCTCAAAATGCATCTCCTGCAAAGATATCTGCAACCAAATCATACGGAGCAAAAGTGATACTCTACGGAAATGACTATGACGAATCATCTTCGTCAATAAAAGAAATAGCAGAAAAAGAAAATAAAACAATAATCCCTGCATTTGAAGACCAGGATGTTATTGCAGGTCAAGGTACATTAGGGTTAGAGATAATTGAAGATCTAGAAAATATAGATGAAATATATATACCTGTAGGTGGAGGAGGTTTAATTTCAGGTATTGCATTGGTATTAAAATCCCTCAGACCAAGTATAAGAATTATTGGAGTAGAATCAGAAGGTTTTCCAACAATGAAAACATCTATTGAGAAAAACAAAATTACCAAAGTTCAAACCGGATACAGTATAGCAGACGGAATTGCAGTCAAAACTCCAGGCGAGTTAACTTTTAACCTAGTAAAAGAACATGTCGATGAAATTGTTTTAATAGACGACATTTCAATTGTAAAAACAATGTTCTTGTTAATGGAACGATCAAAGATAGTAGCAGAGCCTGCGGGGGCTGCTTCACTTGCGTACATCATTTCAAACAAAAGACCAAAGTCAAATAATAAAAATATTGTTTCTTTAATTTCTGGCGGTAATGTTGATATGTATCTTTTAGGTCAAGTAGTTGCTAAAGGATTGATGCAAACAGGCAGGCTTGTAAAAGTATTTGTAGATCTACCTGATAAACCGGGAACATTAAAAAATATTGTGGACGAAATTTCTATGGCTCATATTAACATTGTAGAGGTTGTTCACGATCGACTAAGTTCAAATATTCCCGCAGGAACTGCAGGAGTTTATTTGAGCTTGGAACTGGAAAACAAGGATCAATCTAACTTATTAGTAGATCTATTCAAGGAAAAAAAGATTAATTTTAAAATAATAAATTAATTCTTGGTAAAGAAGACAAACTCAAATATTATTACGAAGCAAAGCAATATTCTCTAAATCCTGCTCTATCGGCTGTTATCCCACCAATGTTTACAAGAATGAATTCATTTTCTCCATTTAAGAAGGACTCGCTAAATTTTTTGCTATTGTTATGCAATTTCTCGTAATCTTCTATGGATATCTTTGTTCTCTGACCTATTTCTTTATCAAGATTCATTTTATTTGCTATTTCTTTATACTGGTCTTGGAATACTCCCGAAAAGACCATCGCGCTACATCCGCTACCATATGATCCAAATCCAACCCTTTTATCATACAGATCAATTCCTTTGTTGTATTCAAATTCGACCAAACTTCTTAATCCCATGTACATAGAGGCCGTATATAGATTCCCAATCAGAGCAGAAGCTTCTAAAGATGAAGACATTTTTTTATCAAACACTTCTTTATACTCTTTTGTCTTCATGAATTCTTTTCTGAACTTTTCATCGGCCTTCATAAAATCTGTATCAGCTATTAAAGACTCAATTGTGCCACGGGGGTCCTTAGGAATGGGTTCAGTCAATTGAATTTGTTCAATTATTTTTTGCCATCTAGACAAGTGTCTCCATTCATGTCTTAACATATAAGCAAGTGCTTTCTCTCCCATTTTTCTGTATGGTAAATGTACATTTATGTAATCGATGTGATCAGTAATGGATTCATCATCTTTGAGTTTTATAAAGCCCAATCTGGTTGCTTTTTCCTTATAAGCTTCTAGAGCCTTCCTGACTTGAATCAGATAAAGCAAGTTTGAATATATGCCATTTACAAGAGGTGTTACTTTTCCAAAAGGTCTATAAAAATCATATTCATTTTTAATTATTGTCGACGTAACTTTTTCATCAAATGCCAACAATCTTGGTTTATCTTTTAAAAGCAAAGCAACTGCGCCAGCTCCTTGAGTATATTCTCCGGCAGAGCCAATATCATATTTTGCTATATCACTTACAATAACAATTGCAGATTGATCATTATTTTCGCCGGCTCTAATCCAGTTTGCGTTGTCATATATGGCATATGAACCACTTACACATGCAAATTTACATTCTATCCCCCCGGCGTGTTCTAAAGAGTTCTCACCATAGACTTGCTCGAGCATACCTATCACAAAGGAGTTCATAGCTTTGGATTCATCCAAAGATGATTCTGTTGCTACATAAATTCTTCCGATATCTTGAGGCTTTAGATCATTTTTTTTCATTAATCTGAGGCAGGCATTTGCAGCCATACACGCAGGATCTTGATTTGCATCGGTCAAGGCCATCTTTTTGATTCCAATACCATATTCTAATTTTTGAGGATCGATTCCTCTTGCTTCAGCAAAGTCTTTATAATCAATGTAAAGTTTTGGAACATAAATTGCCAGGTCATCTATACCTACAGGCACAATTATGAATTGTAGGAAAATATGCTTATAAACCTATTTAATTACTAAATAATCTTAATAAACTTTTTATAGATTTAGAATAATAAACGATTTAGATCAGTCAGAATAACAATATTTTCATAACCTTCATG
>JBQCGN010000071.1:0-7102 GCA_051955655.1 Candidatus Nitrosocosmicus sp.
GGTTGGATTCATGCTAGGTATTATTTCTACGATAAATTTGATTTCTATGACAATGTAGTTTAATTTGCGATTAGTTAAGCCCTGGATTATAAAATAAAGAATAAGAAAATGTTTTCTTTTGCTCTTGTAAATAAATTATGGAAGTGATTATCTTTGTATGTTGTATTTTTAGAAATTCCCACTATCATGCAGGAGTCCTACTATTTAACTTGGAATTTAAATATTTTTTCATTGGTATCTATGTAAAAATTATGTTATTATAAATAGAAAGGAGGTTCCTTTATATCTTTTATACTTAGCTGCTGCTGGGGGTTAGTGTGCTATCTCCTGTTTGGATATTGAATAGGGGATTGAAACAGTCTTTGATTTCTTGTTTAGTTGCAAAACCTTTTGTACTGTCTGCATCAAAAAGGCACTTTTGGAACTTATCATAATTATTTTGAGCATTATCGGATGGACTAGTATTGTCTGTGGTTTTGGTAGGATTAGAATTACTATCGCTGCTGTCGCCACTTCCACTGGTATTGCTGCTGTCGCCACTTCCACTGGTATTGCTGCTGTCGCCACTGCCTTTGTCTTTGTTCTTGTTAGATTGTTCATTTGATTGGGCTGAATTTTTGTCTGTTTCACTACTCTTATCTTTATGGGTCTTGGCCAACAAAGGATTGACAAAAGTATTTGATGAAACAAATAATACTGCTATAGCAATTACTACAGCAATTGATATTGTATTTTTAGTACTCATTAGCTATAATAAAATAGTTACATTATTATGAAATATGATACTATAGTCATATACATTCTAAAATAGTTTTATTATATACACTTTTAATATAATTAAATGATATGTGCGGATATCTTGGTTAATAATACTCTCTGACATAAAATCAAATAAATTTCATTTTATTGTCCAAATATAAAATTTTTTTTATAAATGCTTAATACCTGCAATGAACAAGGTTTAATTTATTTCCTATTGTTCTTTGTTTTTTAGTTCAATGTTCTCAACAAAAATAACTGTTATGATAAAGATGTTCTTTTGATAAATGTTATCCTGAAAAAGAAATTGTCTATGATGACCTGTTTTCTTTTGGATAATCTTTACCTGATTTCCAATAAACAAACAGAAACTCGCCGTTAATCGTTGGTGAATTATTAACTAATAATTGTTTATATGCATTATTACAAAAGTTCATATAATTTTGCCACATGTCAATTGCGATAACAAAGGGATTAAGGGATGTATTGCTAAAAGCATTTGTTAGGCTTGTATTTCCCTCGTCATTACCTTCTTTATTGTAAATATGATTTTCGTTATTTACAAATTTAATTTTGTCTTTATTATTATCATTTTTGTTAACTATAGTTGGATATGAAGCACTCTCTGTATATCTTTCTTCATTTTCATTGCCCATTTTAAATATTTGAATGAAATATAATTTAATTTATTCTATTTTTCTACAACATAAACTAGTAGTTTTTTATTATTCTTATTTGGATCGATTAATTTGGCTTTTTATAAATTTACTTTTGGAATTATCATTACAATTTAATTTTGAGATCTGGTATTATTTTATTATATTTTTTTTTATTATATAAATTAAAAGTTTAGAATACTCTTTTTTTTGGTAATTAAAAGCATTCTATATCATTATTTAAAACAGGAAATTAATATATTTAAATAATATAATATCGTATTATTGCCAATGAAAAATACTCTATTTATCGCAAGTGTTTTTGCAATAGTATTAAGCGTATCAGTGTTTGTCTCATCAAATACTTATTATGCAAATGCCTGCCCCGGTAAAACTACTCCATCTGCATCAACAACAATTATTCCAAATACTGCAACTGCAAATAACGTAAATACTCTGTTAGCGCCATCATCATCAACATTATTACCAACAAGTCAAACTACTTAATAATCAAATTTTTAAATGATCTAAATCTAAAATAGTTACGCAACAATTCATATTAAATATGACTTGTTCTCTCATATACATAAATCTTAATTTGTAAATCAATATACACTTTTCTTTTGATTTTATTTAAAGTGAAAACAAGTGAGTGTATTATATTACCATCTCTATCTCTATAGTTATTAAAAGCGATTACTTTATAGCCTGACTTATAAGATAAGTTATGCCTGACCCCTATACAAAAATTTAAAGTTTCTTTGTTAATGCATTAGAGTGACCTTTATTTTTTTCAATCTTTTTATTATTTCTTTAAATACTCTGTATACCGAGGAGGAATATAATATGCTTTTTCTGGTTTTATTTTTAATATAATCCTCTTTACTTGAGGTGAATGAGAGGGATATCTTTCAGCATTAAGGTATCTTCGGGCAAGATCATCTATATGTTTATCTGCACCTTCAGTTGTTTGATCAATAACTCGACCATTTATAGTTACCATGCTATACGGATTTGATTCATCAACTAGAGAAATAGAAACTCTTGGATCTCTTGATACATTCTTTTGTTTTACCCTATCCTTGGCAGTATTGATTAAAATGAGTCCATTTTCATCATCGTTTTGACTTTCTGTTATATCTATCCACGTGGGAGTAACTTGAGGAGAGCCATCTTTATTTACTGTTGCCAAAAAAGCAAAATTTGTTCCTCTCAAAATCTTTAAAATGGGTTCTGTAAGTATTTTATTGTTATTATCTTTTTTTTGATTCATGTTCTAAAAGAATAATATATATTGCTACAGAAAAAGTTTTAATCCGTACTAAAAAACTTTTATCAAGGTACACTTCCTGTTATGATATAACTAATCTGGGGTATAATTATAACTGAGAGCAGTTATTATTTTTTATTTTTATATTTAGATATTGATCTTTGATTTTGCAAATGACTTGTATAACAGTACTTGGTATCCTTTAGCGGTTATGATGACTATTAATACAGCCATATCCCATCTGAGATAGATAAATCATTTTTCATTCTACATTCTATCATTTTATTCTATTGTTACAACCGAGCAAAAAACTCGGATTATTTATATAAAAACGATGTTAATTGTAATATATTTCTCTTTTATTTTAAACTTTGAACCTAGCTCTATTTTATTTCCTATATTTATTGTCTTGTTTCAATCTTGGCCGGATAAACGAATAAAAAGTCAAGAAAGTATTCTAATTTTTTTACATATCATTCTATTTTCAATGTTTTTACTGCCGTTATCATTCCTATCGTTATCATTACTGTGGCAAAGATTACAAGATATAAAAAGTATATCCAATTAATATGTATATTGCTATCTGAAAGAATGATCTCCCTTCCAAAGTTAGCTGAATATGACACTGGATTTATGTTGGATATCATCTTCATCCAATACGGAAAGTTTTCATTTGGAAACAGTGCAGTGCTTGAAAACATTAGTGGCAGGTTTATAAAATTTGAAATTACAGTTGGAATTTGCCAATCTGAACTTTTCATTGTTAATAAAAGGTAAATGGATGATAGACCTAAACTTAATAGAAATAAGGCTGTTATGAATGCTGCTAGCCCTAAAGGACTAGGGAGAGTTACACCAAGTAACATTACTCCAAATAATACAATCGGAATTTGTAACATCCCACGACTCGAAGCCCCTAAGACTTTGGCTAGAAATATGATAAAATTTCTGGTAGGTGTTACCATGATTCTCCTTAAATATCCTGATTTCTTATCTTGTATAAGGCTCAATGAACTAAACATACCAACAAATAACATCGACGTTGAAAGCTGTCCTGATAATAAAAATGCAATATAGTTATTGGTATGAAAGAAATCTTCAAGAAATTGTCTGGGCGCCGAAGCAAAACTGCTTCCAAAAAATATTATCCATAATAATGGCTGAACAATACTGATGACTATTATTGCTGGATTTCTATATGTGTTCTTAATTTCTCTAGTATAAAGTCCAATTAGTTGGTTTAGCATTCTACCTATCTTTGCCATTTTATATCTCTCGTTATTCTCTGCCTAAAATGTTCTAATTATCTTGAGTATCCTCATTCTCATTGAAATGCTTCCCAGTTAATTCAAGAAATATTGATTCTAAATTGGGTTTTTGTATTTTTATTGATTTGATAATATTTTGCTTAACTTTGTTTATTGTAAATATCATCTCCGGTAAAACAGTTTCAGCATTTTTTACTTTAATGATTATTTTTAATGATTTTTCTTTTGCATCAGTTTCTATCTCATTTGGCAACTGGTCTTTTTGCTGATTGATTGTCTTTACTCCTTCTATATTTTTAATTACAGAAAAATCAAAAGATGTAAAAAACTCTATTTCTAGTATATCTTCTCCAATCATAGATTTGAGCTCTTGAGGGGATCCATTAGCAATAATTTTACCATGGTTTATTATTGCTAGATTGTCGCAAAGAATATCAGCTTCTTCAATATAATGAGTAGTTAAAAGGACCGTAACCCGGTATAATTTGTTTATCTTTTTAATTAAATTCCACAGTGATCTTCTAGTATTTGCGTCAAGACCTATTGTAGGCTCATCCATAAACAGTATTTTAGGTTCATGAAGAAGAGCCATCGTGATTTCCAATTTTTTTCTCATGCCTGTAGAAAATTGACCCACTTTTTTTTTATCCGTTTCATCCAATTCAAAATATTTTAAAAGTTCTGTTGCTTTTTTCTTCCATTGTTTTCCTATGCCGTGTAATTTGGATTGAAGCCAGATATTTTCCATAGTTGTAAGAGAATCATCCAAAATTACTTCTGATGATATCCATCCTATATTTTCTTTAACTTTTACTACGTCTTTGACAACATTGTAATCTGCTACGTATGCCTCTCCGTTTGTGGGGTTAGTCAGACCCGTTAACATCTTTATTATAGTAGTCTTGCCTGCACCATTGGGTCCTAATAAACCAAATATGCTGCCGTCTTTTATCTTTAAATCAATGTGATCCACCGCTATCTGTGAACCGTAATTTTTCGTAAGTCCATTACAAATTATAGAATACTGATGTCTATCGTTAAATCCGTATTTTACAGTCAAATCTCTATCTCTTATATTTCTTATTTATATTTGAAAATATATTTACCTTTTAATTTAAGTTCTATTGATATTTTAATTCCTATTATTTTAGGTGGTAAATGAGATGTATATTATTCGGGAGTAACTTTTAAGAATTCAAGTCTAATAAGTTCTTTCATTAACTCAGGCTTTTGCATCCAATTTAACTTTTTATAAATTTATATACTCATACCCAGTAAAGTTACTCCAAAGTTCTACACTTTTTTATCCTAATATAACGATTTATTATGATATAAAATTGTGGCTGCCACCAATTTCAAAGACAACGTTATCACATGGTCTTTTAATTTTATTCCCTTTGACATTAGCAGTCTCCTTGTAAGGTCTAAATATTAAAATTTCCTACCTACAGTTCTTCAAAATCTCTGAAACTTTTATACTAATTGGCATTCTATTATACTTTGAGGCTGTTCTATTTGTCCTAATGAGCACAACGAAAATAGGCCATATACAAGTATAGTTTATTTTAAGTGATCAGCCAATTTTTATTTGTTTAATTTTATTTTCTTTTAAATTAAAATCATGGCAAAATATAAAATCTTGGTGTTGCTAATATATATAAATGAATAAAAGATTTTGCTCTATCTTTATATCTGTACTTTTTATCTCTCTTTCTTTAACCTTATCTCCTATTGTATCAAATACCGCAAATAAAGTACTGCCCTTTGTATTTGCACAAACTAATGCTGCTATGATTGCTAGTACAACTTTTGTAGCAGATAACATTAATGGTAATATTATAGGACTTCAAAACAACAACACTACTACCAGCAATATGACCTTAAATTTGAATGCATCTACTGATGGGATACAAATCAAAAAAGATGTAAAATATTTTGATGGGGCCTCCGGATATCTTGCATATCCTTCTAATGTTACAACCGGATCAGATTCAAAGAAAATTCATGGAGTAATAATGGTTCACGAGTGGTGGGGTATAAATGACAATATAAAAACCATGGCAAATACTCTAGCCAAACAAGGAGGATATGCTGTACTTGCCGTAGATTTATTCAAAGGACAATCTACAAAAGATCCAGCTCAAGCTATGCAATTAGTAAAATCTGTAACAAATAACCCTTCAGAATCTGTTTCTAATTTGCAGGCTGCTGTAAAATATTTGAGTTCTCTACCATTTGTTGATGGTTCCAAGATTGCCTCTATCGGTTGGTGTTTTGGTGGTGGCCAAGCTTTGCAACTTGCTCTGCATAGCGAACAACATCCTCTAGTAGGTACAGTGTTATACTACGGGACTCCTTTGGTTACAGATAAACAAGAACTCACAAAAATAAAGTGGCCATTACTAGGGATGTTTGGTGATAAAGATCAATCTATTCCATTGTCTCAAATAAATTCATTTAAATCTGCGTTAGATAATGTGGGTGTAAAAAACCAAATTTATATCTATAAAGGATTAGGACATGCTTTTGCTAATCCCTCAGGAACAAGTTACGCGCCACAGCAAACTGCGGATGCCTGGAAAAAGACATTAACTTTTCTCAATAGCGTTTTCAACAATTAATATTACTTATCTTTTTTTATATTGTAGATAATTTAAATAATTAATAGAAGAACGTCTCGATATGAGATGGAGCTAAATTAAAATTTGAAGTGTGATATTTAGTTCTATCTAGATTGATAAATTAAATCTGAAAAGAACCGCACTAAAAGACATAAGATCATTTGCTGTAATGTTGTTACATTACAAGGCTATTTTAATAATGCTTAATGTTATATTGTTTATAAATCTGACTTTATATGGTATATATATGAATTGTGCTTGCTGCGGGGGGGAAATGCTTGTAGAAAAGGAAACCGAAAGAATAGTTACTCTTAAATGCAAAGATTGTGGATTAGGCAATACCATGTTAAAAGATTAATGTATCTCTATATTGTTAACATAACATTTTGCCTTAACCTAGAAATAAATAATAATTAATGAATTAAATTCTATGATAGCCTCTATAACAAAAAAATTACTATCATTCTACTTTAAATCATTAGTTTTCAAGCATATCAGACTTTTTGGTAACCCTCTGATACGATAAAA
>JBQCGN010000072.1:0-4201 GCA_051955655.1 Candidatus Nitrosocosmicus sp.
TTGAGAGTCTTTAACCACAATGAATCACCAACAAATGGTATGGATGCAGAGAAATATGGCGAGTGCGTACCATAATCAGGAACAATAACTGAAGCTGCACTTAGAATACCAGGGGTTCCGGCCTCACCTTTATCATTATGATGATATCCAAGATAAAGATCACCTAATGTCTTTGTATTCATGTGATAATATGTATTGTTGTCTACAGGAAGTCTGTAGCTAATTCCAACTTCTACTGGGTTTGTTGCAGTGAATGATAGGGTACCTGAATATATTGTTCCGTCTGGTAAATTGGTTAATATTGATATACCTTGTGGTTTTTCACCCGTATTTATAGTTGCATTGTTAAAGATTTTAGAAGATTCGATTCCACGTAGGACAACCTTCTGCCCAGATGTTGCCATATTTAATATGTCTTTTGGAGAAGTTGTATCAGACGAAGTATTGTTGTTGTTTGTTTGAGCAAATACCTGTATAGAGTTAGTTTGGATATTGTAGTTTAATGATGTTGTCATCAACATTGGTATTACGATGGCCATTGCAACAAACAGATATACTTTTTTCATTTTCAGTGTTATACACTTGAGATATTTAATCCTGCTACCCATTTTGTATATAGTAGCACCCTTTTCTATAGTACTCATTACAGTGCCAGTGTCAGTACTGGTGGAAGTCATCAATTAGTTGTAATCATCAATAGAATTTGAGATTCGGAGATGCTGCATTCACACCTGATTTAATCTGTAAATTTTTGCCGATATGATATATCTTTGCGTTCTCCTCCATGCTCGCATGTAACTATTGCCAACAGGATCCCTCCCTTCTTAATTTGGCATAATTTTTGTGTGCCAAAAAATCTTTTGCTTCACTGAAGATCATATCACATTCTTCACATCTATAAGAAGTATCATCAGTTGTCATTTTGAAAATAATATCTAAAGTATTATTTAACGGTTAAATAAATTGAGAATGTTTTTAATCAATAAGGGGTACCAAGAGCTCTTTGATTTGTTAATGCATTAATATACCATTCAAACTCATCCAGGAACTTTGTTATTCTTTTATTATACGATTTATCAATGAGATTTCCTTCTTCGTCAAATACTATGTGAACCTTGGGTATTGCAAATGATGAAGGTATCGAAGTTGCGCCCAGCTCTGCAAATGTCAGCCTAAGCTGTTGTGTGGCATTTATTCCTCCAAACATGCCAGGAGAATAGGATACAATTGCAGAAGGTTTGAAATAATACTCTTCCAAAAAGTAGTCCAGTGTATTTTTTAATGCACTTGAAGTGCTTCGGTTATATTCAGGTGTTACTGGAACATACCCTTCTGCATCTTTGATTTTATTTTGCAGATCTACAAGTTTTTCAGAAGGGTTATCCATTTCTTTATACATTCTATCAAGCAAGGGCAAGTCTAAATCCATTGGATCTATAAAGTAAACTTTGTGATTTCTTTCTTGAAGTTTTTTTTCAATCCATTTTGCTACTTTTATACCCTTTCTATCTCTTCTAACTGAACCAACAAAAACTGCGATATTTGCCAATGAAAATGAATGAACGAAATATTATTAAAGTTACATGTCATTTTTACTGCATAGTCCACTCGGCCCATTACAATAAAGGTTCTTTTAAGTGGGTTCTACTAATAAAAGGTGTAGAGTAGGCGTTAGAATTCAAAGTTCAATAAGAGCTTGGCAGTTTGGATCTATATTAATTTGCGATAAATCGCCATTGACTGGAGAAAAACATAAAGGAAGAATAGATAAATTCTTGGACTTTTGAAGTTTGGAAGGAAAAACCGCGGAAGAGAAAGAATGAGTTTTATCCAACTTATTTGAGTTATGAAATATACGGTTATAAAAAGGTCTTTGATTTGGTAAAAACGTGTTATAATTGAAGAGAAATTTATTTATTTGTGTAATTCAGATATAATTAGTATTTTGAGATTTATTTAATTGATTATATAATCTTCTAAAACAATCAAATGCAATTTTTCAATTAATGAATTCGGGAATCTTGTAAATATAGATAAAGACATATTTGCAATGTTATTACTACTTCAAATAAGAAGAATGATCAATTCTTTAATTGAATTTAACAATTATTCCTTTAAAAAATAATATTGAATTGTATTAGAACCCTTTTACAACAAGAACTTAATCTTAACGGATCTATTCAACAAGAGATGTATATTTAGATTGGTATAAAATAACTTCGTGCGAGTTTCATAAATTTTCTGAAATTGTAGAAAAAGAGTTGTGACTATTCATGACATTTCTTTCAAACTAATAAAATCTCCAAACACTATTGATGTGGGTGTAAAGAGTTTCATAACTTCCTTATGCAATTCATTTACCATTTTATCACCTTCCATGGCCTTCATAACTTCATTTACGTGTTTGGGTTCTTTGTAGAATTGTAATTCCAACAATAAATCATCATCATCATCATTAGTAGAAATGGTACTTGATATATTTATAAAATCCATCCATTATATTATCTCTTGACTTCAATCTATACCCATTATTTTACACGCCATGTGTTGTGAAAAAGTTATCAGTTTGTTTGCCGATCTTTACTAAGGCATAATGATTCTTTTTTGGGATGCGGATAAAAAAAATTTTGATCAGACCCCTGTATCTTTTGGTATTCAAAGTTTTCCGAATTATGCATAAATCGAAATAATGTATAATACATAAATAACAAAGGGAGCAAGAGTATATCAGCATTAGATAATTATCCTAAAAAGTCTGTTCTAAAATAGTTTGATTTGGTATAATACTTATGCGGATCTTAAATGGAGTTCTAAATCTAATTTAGACGAAGACGGCGTATGATAACTGATAAAAGATGGATCTTTTGTTATTGACTGGATGAAAAGTTTTCATTTTTCATTGACTTCACAAAAGGAGTCATATACTGTATTCGATCTTAAACCTTATCCTTACCCATACAGATCATTGTTCAACCATCATCTTCAAACTCATTTAAAATGTAACAACAAGTTGTTTGAAATTAGATGAAAATAAAAAATGAGAAGTAATGGAGGCATGTTCTAACTTATTCCATGACAGTATGCTTACTTTGTAATCTGATGGATCACATCTGCTTTTAACTTGGCAGGTTTTATTGAGACAACTGGTTTATTTAAGTAACCTCCATATGGTAAAGTAATCGAGTGATAATATTCTTGGCCATTATCTTGTATTTGAACGTAGATTATTCATCGAACAGGTCAAGTGACTATATTCAGAGATCATTTTCTGGTAACTATAATTATTGCAGTAATTATAACATATGATATCTGAAATGTTTCTGTTGCAACTGCCAATTCAGTTATCCCAGGTGGGGTCAACTGCGGATTCCTAATCGATTCAACGACTGCATAACCGGTTAAACCCACTAATACAGCCGTACCCGCTAATCCTATAATATTCCAAAACTTACCCCATCTTCTAACCATCGGTAAAACCCAAAAGATCTGTGCCAGACCAGATATCAAAAAGAGAGTAGTGTATTGAACACCAGCAGCAATCGAGTTTGGAACTAGTATGAGATGAAAAATTCCAGCAATACCTGTACAGGCAGCAGCTACCAAATACAAAAGTGTTCTATTAGTATTTGCCATTTCTAATACTTATTTATCTAACTATGATTAATTCTTTGAATTGTCATCATTTCGTTATATATTCCATTTGTTGTAGGTTAATTCATGTTATGAATTGATAATTATTTATTTTCAAAAAATTTTGTGTTTTCTTTTGGTCGTTTTATTATTTATTTTACTTTAGTTTAAAAATTAACTAACGTGGAATGTTTCTTTTTAATTTAAAAGATATTTATAAAGAGAAAAATCTTTAATTAATATCAAGGAAATATCGTCCAGACAAAAAGGTACCAAAGATTATGCTACAAGAGAAAAACAGATAATGGTTCTTGAATCAACGATTATTCTCTTTTTAGAGATACAAATGATGAGTTAATTGATATGCTTTCAAAGAAAATAAAAATAGAAAACGAGTAGAAAATATCAGAAACTTTTTCTTATTTCAAGTCGCCATTAAGAAGAGGCAATCAGGCGAATAGCTCGATTACTATTCAACTTACGGCTGTAGTAACATTGTTTATTTCCTGAGGCTGTCCTAGATGAGCATTTACTTCATAAACAATAATGAAAGGAACTCCATCTAAAGTTC
>JBQCGN010000073.1:0-10653 GCA_051955655.1 Candidatus Nitrosocosmicus sp.
ATGCGGTTAAAGTTAGCAAAATGTTGATCAATAAAGGTATGGATGCAGATATTGATACGGGATTAAGGTTGGAAATTTACGGTTGGGCATTATGCTTTGCTCATGAAGATAGACAAAAAATGATGTCAGCATTTCTCAATAAAAACAAAAAATAGCCAATTTCATTTTATTTTGACAAAGTTATTTTTGCCCCGTTGCTAACATTGCATATAAAAGTTTTACATTTTATTTTATGCTCCCCATATGTTTCTTCCATAATGCGCGAAACTTGATTACCTTTATCTTTGGAATTCAAAAACGCAATTGTAGATGGACCCGCACCACTAATAGTAAATGCTAAAGCTCCTTCATTAAGTGATCTTTCTTTAAGTTGATCATAACATGGAATTAGTTTTTTTCTTACTGGCTCAATTACGCAATCGTTTATACCCTTGCATATCATTTGTATATCATTATTAAAAAAACCAGCTACAACGGTGCATGCATTTGAAAGATTTTGTGTCATCTTGTATAATGGTACTGTCTCTGGAAGGATATTTCTGGCAACTTCTGTTTTCTTTTTAGGAACTTTTATCAATGGAACGCAAACTACTAAATTTAAATCCTTTGGTGATTTTACTCTTATAAATTCTAGTGAAGGTATATTCCTTACTATTACAAAGTCTCCAAAAAAACATCCTGCAATATTGTCATAGTGCTTTACTCCGGCACTTGCAAGCTCTCCTTCTGCTGCATAATCTAATAACATTCTATTATTCATGTCAAATCCAAAGATCTTGTTGAATGCCATTGCTGTTGCAACTGCTGATGCTGCACTGCTTCCCATTCCATATCCTGGTGGAATATTTTTTTCAATGTCTATAATAAAGTCATATTTATACAAATTATAATTCGAAATAATTTCTTTTGCTACTTTTCCTGATGAATTAAATTCAGGATCAGTCGGGATACTTTCACTTCCATTTCCTCTTATTCTTATTTGTACATTATTCTTATATTCGCTTGATCTTTCTGCAACTTTTAGATGCACAATGTCTTCCAACGCGTCTATTCCCAAACCAAAAATATCATAACCTGGACCTAAATTTGCTGTAGATGAGGGTGCACTTGCTATGCATTCGCTAAAATGAATTTCATTTATTTTTGCCATGGCAATTCAGACTATGATGTTGCTTTATTCTCTTCTTCCCCATATGTAAAAATCCTTGAAAGAGATGCAGATAAATTAATCATTCCATTCATTGTTGTATTTGATATTGCAATGGGGTTTGTTATATTTCCACTTTTAAAAAGTGTTTTCATCAAGTCCTTGCTAAGCAATGATTCCTCAAAATTTTTTTCTTTATTCAATGAGTCTTGTAAAGAGGAAATTGATGTTGGCCATTGCAATACTTCATTTAACTTGTCAATTATTTTATCTCGTTTGGTAAGAACATTAATTTGAGGTAAATTTAGTCGTAGTTTAACTGATTGAGATAAAAACATCAATGATACATAGTTAATTGGTGATGTAGCTAAAGTTCCATCAATAGTAAAAAGCGCTATCTTGTTATCTGAAAAAAAGTTTGAGACAAAATATGGACCGCTAGATCTAAAAGCAAATAACTCAATCTGTCCTGGGGTATCTATTATTATATAATCTGGATTTATTTCATGTACTTGATTTTGGATTTCATCTAATTGAGTAGCTATCAAGTCATTTGCTAATATTAATGAGCCATTAGGTCCTAAATTATACTTCTCCATAATGGAATAGATATCAATAAGTTCTCTCACATCTATATCTGGATCGTAGGGTAAATTGACCACTCCTGGATCTAAATTTATTGATATCGGTGTAATATCATTGCTGTTATACCATTGTAAAAGATTTGACGTCAATAATGATTTTCCAGATCCAGCTGTACCTGTTATAAAAATAGTATACATGAAACTATTTAAGATATTTTCTAATTTTATTTTTGTTATTGTAGTTGTATCATTATTATATTCCTTTATTTGAAATGATTAATATAAATTGAATTGGCGGTTACTTTCTATTTTTGCCAGCTTGGTGCCTATTATACTTATGTTTGCATTCACCCCTGTTTCTTTACATGATATTTTTTCTGTAGGTGTTATTCCTTTCTTATTATCTTTTGCCGCAACTATGGCAAAGATCTTTTTACAAGCCATCAGATTTTATTATTTTATAAGAAAATTCATTGGAGAAAATGTAAGTTCATTTTGGAAAATAATGTTTGCTAGATTTGCAGGCGAATTTGTAACTCAAACTACTCCATCATATGTGGGTGGAGAGCTTGTAAGAATTGCATTTTTGACAAAAAACAATGTTTCTGCTGGAAAAGCTGCTTGGGTTACTACTATGGAAATTATTGCGGATGTTTTTGTAGGTACGATATTGGCTTTTATTGCTGGATTTAATGCAATATTTCAAGGTGCCGCCTTTATAGGTATTTTATTGATTATGATTGCACTTCCTACTTTTGGTTTCTGGTTTTTCATATTGATTTACTCTTCAAAAAAAAATATTAGATTGCCATCATTTTCTTTAAAAATAGCCAAAAAATTTATTTCTGAACAAAAAGCTAGTAAAGGAATTAATTCTGTAAATAAAGCATTAGATGATTTGTGTAAAATGAGTAGAGATAATTTTAGCTCTTTTAAATCCGTTAAAATTTTTTCAGTCGGAATAGCAATTACCTTGATAGCATTTATATTTCATGGATTATCTTTTCTATTATTAACTCATTCAATAACTAGCCATGTAGATTTATTTATTTCGTTTATGGCCACTTCCTCTTCTACTATTTTAGGAACTCTGCCTATTACAATTGGAGGATCTGGTTTGGCCGAACTTGTTCTTTGGGGCTATATTACACATTTAAATAATTTCACTCAACTTGGGCATATTCTCTCAGATAGTCAACTAAACGTTATAATTGCTTGGCGTATAGCTTCTTATCATATACCTTTGATAATAATGTGGATTGCTTTAATGAAATTAGCGTTGGGGAAAAATTATCCAAAACCCTCATCTCTCTCTACTTTTCCAACTCAAGATAAATAATACGAAATATTTTATCTAAAAATCGAAAATTATATTGATTTTTATTTATTTTTATGATTTAAATCTTTGAATACAAATAATATAGATAATTTGACTATCATTAATGTTACTTTTACTATAATAGAGGTTGAAAGTCTATCTCCTATCTTGATTTTTTTGTACACTTGTAAAAGATGTTATTGTGTTTATAATTTAGATAATAAAAGAACATTCGAATAGATTTAAAACTCTATGTTGGTTATTATATTTATTCGTCTTCTTCGTCTTCTGTTGTATCTTTTATCGTGTCTGATTCTACATTCATCATTTGTGCATCTTCCAGATCAAATTTGTAAATTTCGTTTATGTCTAGTTGATATTTTTTATTTAATAATTCTGATAATTGTTCGCTTATACTAGCTTTTGATATCTTTATTTTGTATTCATATACAAAACCTTTAAGTAATTCTTTTATATTTGTTTTATCTGATAGTTCTATTTCTTCAATTATGGTTCGCCCATCCGGTAGTGATTCATACAATTGAATATCTGCCTTTTTTTTCTGTTCGTTAATGTCTAAGAAATATCCTGTTCTGTTTATGTTATCGTAATCTTGAAAGTTTGCAAATTTTATTTCATTTTCTGCCCATTCCGGTAAACCATTTTCTTCAGTTTTTGATCTAGCTCCTTTTCTTACCATTTGTTACATGTTTTACTTATTACTTTTTATTAAAACCTTTTTTAATCTACTTCTATTCCTTAGAAAGAATTATCTATTGGGCTATTTCATTTATTATGATGTAATTTTGAACACCGTTATTAATGGTGAGTCTTTGAACCGTAAAATACAGGAACAACATTCTGATTTATTAATTATAGATGCAAGACCTTTCTCTGACTATATTGCTGGACATATAATTGGGTCTTTTAACTTGGATTTAATGAATTTTCATTGGCTGGATACAACCAAAGAGGGATTATTACATTTTAATAGACAAATGAAAATCTTGTTAAATTATTTAGGTATCAACTCAATGAAAACTGTTGTATTTTATGATGATATTTCAGGATCAACTGGATCACGGGGAGTTTGGTTATTACACTATTTTTCTCATAACCGTGTATATTTATTGGATGGTGGATTTAAAGATTGGGTAAAGTCAAACTACCTCACTGAAATGAAAACACGCCCATTTATGCCGATAAAATGTGATTATGTCGTTGATAATACAGTATTAGCAGATTTCGATTATGTCAAAGATAAAATTGAAGAAAATACTAACGATGTTGTTATTCTTGATTGTAGATCAGAGGGAGAGTATAATGGATCGATTGCAAGGGCATATAAAAAGGGGCATATCCCTAAAGCAATTAATATTAATTGGATTAATAATCTTGAAAATGACAAGTTTAAAGAGTTGGAAAATCTTGATCGCCTATACTCTTTTATTCCTAAAGATAAAGAAATTATTACATATTGTCAAGGTGGCTATAGGGCAGCAAATACCTATTTAATTTTAAAAAAACTTGGATATGTTAATGTAAAGATGTATTTAGGTTCTTGGAATGAGTGGGGCAATATTGATACAAGCCGTGTTGAATAATATTTGTGTTAGTTTAAATGTTGTTTTAATAGTGGGCGTACTTTAATTATGGATTTTACTTTTTATTTTATATTGTTATGCTCGAATATGATTGTTAAATGTACAGGTTTTCAATGATAGTCAAACTAAGGTCATCTTTTACTGAAATAATTTATTAGGTTTGTTACAATATACAAAAATAAATATTAAGGTATAATTCTTGACATTGTCCTTGGAAAAAGCACTACATCTTTTATATCGTCAAAACCTAATATCCATCTAAGAATTCTTTCTATTCCTAAACCAAAACCGCCATGAGGTATAGAGCCATATCTTCTTAAATCTAGATACCATTGATAATCTTGAGGTTTGAGATTGGATTCTGTAATTCTTATTTTGATCTTTTCTAAATTTTCTTCTCTTATTCCTCCTCCTGATATTTCACCATATCCTTCCGGAGCTAGCAAATCAACAGCTAGTCCCGCTTTTGGATTATCGTATTTTTGTTTTACATAAAAAGGTTTAATTTTCATAGGGTAATTATAAACAAACATCGGATTCTTCTTATTTTTTGTCAATTCTCTTTCTGATTCGATATTTAAATCATCTCCCCATTGTATAAAGCGATCTCTATCATCCTCTTTAATTTTAAAATCTGCTGCTCTTAGAATATCTATTGCTTTGTCATAAGTTATTCTTTCAAATGGTAGTGATATTTCCTTTAATCTCTTTATAGAATTTTTATTTAAAAAATTAAGTTCTGTAATATTATTATTTCTGATATTTTCAATTAAATTAAAAATTAGTTTCTCTTGAATATCTATTAGTTCATCCAAATCTATCCATGGTGCCTCTGCTTCAAGATGTGTAAATTCTGCAAGATGTCTGATTGTCCTTGATTTTTCTGCTCTAAAAGAAGGAGTAATGCTCCAAACAGGCCCTAAACAATATATCATTGATTCAAGGTAAAGTTGTGAACTTTGTGAAAGATATGCTATATCTCCGAAATATTTGATTTCAAATAATGTCGATCCCCCTTCTACTGCACTTTTGACTATTAATGGGGGATTTATTTCGATCCAATTTTCTTTATAGAACCAATCTCTTGAATATTTTAATAGACAACTTCGTATTTTTCCAACATTTATCATTTTCCTTGTCCTTAAGGTTAAATGACGGTAATCAAGAAGTGTTTCCTCGTTTTGATATTCTCCTATTGGATAATCTGTTTCGGCTATGTTAAATGAGTATATTTTTTCTGCTTTTACTTCATATCCGTCATCGGGGGCTCTTTTATCTTTATCCAAAATTCCTGTAATTTCGATAGATGATTCTATAGTAATGTCTTTGCATAGTTCTGATGGGTATACAATTTGAATGATATCTCCACGATCGTCTCTTAAAATAACAAAAGTTTTTTCTTTTTGTTTTCTTAATCTATGAACCCACCCTTTTAAAGTTATATTTTTTCCAACATTTTTATCAATTTTTAGATCCGCAATTCTCTCAAACAATATCTTAAATGAATTATGCATCATATTTTTATATTTGTTGAGCAAAACATTATATGTAAAATTTTGAAAAATAGAATGTAAAAACCATTATAGATCTAGATTTATATAACTTTTCGATCGTAAGTTCAATATAAAATTCTTTAGTTAGCGTTTAGTTGAATCTACTACTATTCTTTTTAAAAATGAGTATTATACATATGATATTTGCAATGTCATAAGATTGTAGAAATGACTAAAACATATCTACTGTGCTTAGTGTTGCTCTGTTTTTATTTTTTAAAGAAATAGATAAACTAGATAAAATGAAAAATAGAAGTCGACTAGAGATAATATATATGATTTTAGAAACAGTTGGAGAGGGGGGTGCAATACAAGCTAAAATTATGTATAAGGTTTATCTTTCATTCTTGCAAATGAAAGAATATTTGTCCGAAACAATGAGACACGGATTGATCATTTATGATGAGAAAGCTCAAATTTATAGAATAACAGAAAAGGGACGACGCTTTCTTGAATTATATAAACAAATGACTGAATCTATATCAATGACAAAGCCTGTACTATAACATCTTTTTTTTCTAATTCATTAATCTATATCAGGCAATGATTTTGTGTTTATTGTAAATTATATATATTATCAATCGATTAATATCCTTATTATATGATCATTCATATTTTTGGTAAATATTGTAAAAAAGTAAATTACAATGTGTTATTTCTATTTTTGGACAATACTTTCTACATTCATCCATATATGTTTTTGCAATAATTAAAATATTTTCTGCATCATGTATATAAAAATTGCATGTCAAAATGTAAGAGTTACTGGGAGGAGAATGGTGTTATATATTGTTTGAAATTTTTGATTATTTCTTTGTTATATCTATGGAAAAATATTATAGATAGTTATATTATGATATCTTACATTATTCTGGAACAGAGTCACAAACTATTTTTCCATTTTCCATTTTTATGAATAGATATCTATTATCCTTAAATATAAGGGTAAGTTCATTAGCTCCTTCTTCTACATCTAATAACTCTTGTCCTTTGATTCCATCAAACTTTGCCATTAAAAAATTCTATTATATGCTATATTTAAATTAAATTAATTAATGTGGTTCATAATACAAATCAAATTATTTACTTATTTCGATTTCTTCGATATTTGATTCTTTTGATATTTCCTTTTTTTCAATATACTGATGTTTACCCCAAGATACATTGACATTGACCACTATCTTATTTTTTCCGTAATTCAATTTATATGACTCTATTTCAATTTTCCTTTGAAAATCAAATAATAGATCTTTTGCCTCTTCTTCTTCTAATGGATAATGTGGACTTTCATCTTTGACAACGGTTATCCAAATTCGATGATTAATTTTGGGATTTCTTGTCCAAAATAAAATTGCCTTTCTTACTAATTTGTGTGTATCAATAATTCGCCCGTTGTTTTTGATATCTAGTTTAATCGCTAATCTAAATATGTTATCGTTTTTGTTATATGCTTTTTCCCAATTATTTTGAGTAAACATGTTTCTTATTAAACCATTAATGGCGAAAGTCAAATCCAAGGCTATAGTATTCCCTGTTGATGACCATTCGTGATCTTTTTTTAAAACTATATTTTCAATATAACTTTCATCATTGATTAATTTGGGCAATTTGAATACTATGAAGGTATCATTTATATCCTCAATATGTACTTGTCTTTTATGTATGCATGCGGAAATAACACATGCAAAGGACAAAGAATTGGAATTTACGATACTGAACTTAGACATTTCAATTCTATATATTATTCAATACGAATTACAAAAAAATCATGATATTAAATTTGCCGGTGTGATTTTAAAACATCCTTTAATCCGAGAATACATGCTAAAGATTTTGACTAATAAAAGCGATCCTCAACGATCTCTATTGGAATCCATAGATTTAGCTATACAATATACAAATAATCTCTCAGGTATGTTAAAGTTAACCTTGGGAAAATAATTAATTAGATGATATGATATAGTGATTACTGTATGAAGTTTTGTCCAAAATGCGACACTCGAATAAGAAATAAATCAGAAGAAAAAATATTGATATGCGTGAAATGTGGTCATAATATTGTTAATGAACTATCTAATTCTATTAGTTCATCAAGTAGTAGAACTGATTCTATTGCTAACTATGGATATTCTGAAAATACTTTAAAAATAATGGATGTAGAAAAACCTATAGATGCTTTACCCACAACTAATATGGATTGTCCTAAATGTTATAATAATTTAGCATTTTGGTGGATGTTACAGACAAGATCTGCTGATGAAGCTACCACTCAATTCTATCGATGTACCAAATGTAATCATACTTGGAGAAATTACTCATAATTATAAATTCAATTAATTTCTTAGTAATATTAAAATCTCAAATAAATCTAAATTAAATGATTAATTTTATGTTTACGGCGAAAACAAAATCTCCTGATCAGTGGAAAATAATTACCTCTGCTATATCTACATTAGTTGATGAAGCAACATTTGAAGCTACTACTGAAGGCATTTCATTTAGGGGGATGGATCCTTCGCATGTTGCATTAATTGATATATTTTGGCCTAATTCCGCTTTTGATGTTTATAAATGTGATTCTGAACTAAAATTTGGAGTTAGAATTTCTGAATTTTCTAAATTGATAAAGCGTACTGATAAAAAAGACGAACTTGAGGTTTCAATTACTGATGAGGATATGCTAAAAATCAAAACTATTGGTAGTTATAAAAGAGAATATAAAATGAGATTAATTGAGAGTTCTTCTGCTTCTACTCCTCTGCCAAAGTTATCTTTTAATTCCAAACTTGTATTGTCTTTGTCTGCCTTTGACAAAATCTTATCTGATATAGAGGTTGTTTCTGAATATGTAGAAATCTCTTCTTATTCTGATAAAATAGAGTTCTTAGGCAAAAGTGATACTGGAGAAGCTAATGTAGTTATGGAATCAAACAGTGAAGGTTTAGAAGAAATTGAGGTTAAAGAAGACTCTAAAGCTACATACAGTCTTGATTATCTCTTAAAAATTGTAAAGTCTGTTAGTTCAGTAGGTGTTTCATCTGCAATAGAGTTTTCGACTAAAATGCCTATTAGATTGGAGTTTAGAATAGCAAGCATAGGAAGAATACATTTTTATCTTGCACCTAGGGTTCAAGATTAAAATGACTAATGGCAAGATATTATTTTACAAATAAAAATATAAAATAGTTATTAAATAATATGGACATTTAAAATACAAATAGATATACATGAAGATAATAATGAAATTTGGTGGTTCCGTTCTTGACAGTCCATCAAAATTAGATGCTGTTGTTAAAATATTAAAGTCATTTAAAAAATTTAATGGAGAAAAAAATGATATAATTTGTGTAATTTCAGCCATGGCTAAGGTTACTGATAAGATTTTATCTTTAGTTGATTTATTGTTGAAAGGTGATCGTGATGCATTAAATCTGTTTGTTGACGAAATGACTTATATTCATATTGACTTGATAGAAAAAACAATAACTAATAATATTTTACAATCAGAAGCTAAGCATATTGTTTTAGGTATTTTAGATGAGTTTCAAGACATATTAAATGGTCTTGTCAGGATTTCTGAAATAACTCCACGTTCTTTAGATCACATGCTATCATTTGGAGAACGCTTAATGGCTCCTATTATATGCTATTCATTTCGTAATTCTGACTTAAAGTCTGTATATTTTACAGGTAAAGATATTGGAATAGTTACAGATTCAAATTTCGGAGAAGCAAGACCTTTGATGGATACTACTAAATTTCGCGTAAATACAAAGATATTTCCTTTACTTATTCAAGATATAATACCTGTAGTAACTGGATTTATTGGTGCCGATCAACATGGGCGCATTACAACTTTGGGTAGAAGTGGCTCAGACTATACTGCTACTATAATTGCATCATGTGTTCAGGCAGATGAGGTATATTTATGGAGTGATGTAGATGGATTACTTACTGCAGATCCAATGATTGTGAGTGATGCTAAGGTGCTTGATGAGATTAGCTTTGCAGAAGCCGCTGAAATGGTTCTATTTGGGGCAAAATATATCCATCCAAGAGCTTTAGAACCTGTGATGGATTCTAATATTCCTTTAAAAATTCGTAATGCTTTTAATCTTTCTCATAATGGCACAACAATTGCCAATAATTTAAAAACTTCAACTCATATTATAAAATCAATTGTTGCAATAAGAAATACTGCATTGCTGGATGTAGGGGGCGGAGGAATGGTAGGATCCCCGGGAACCGCTGCTATTATTTTTGATACTTTGGCAAAGAATAAAGTAAATATTGTAATGATATCCCAGGGGCCATCAGAATCCAGTATTTCCTTGGTATTGAACAAAGACGATTTAGGTAAAGCTACTACGGCCTTGGAATTGAAACTACTTGGCAAAATAATAAAACATTTGAGCATATTAGAAGATGTGTCAATCGTTGCTGCAGT
>JBQCGN010000074.1:0-6366 GCA_051955655.1 Candidatus Nitrosocosmicus sp.
AAGAAAGATTTTGCACTAGTAAATACCATACAAAGTATTATTAATAACATGATAAAGGGCTCAACAAAAGGATTCACATATAGATTAAAAATAGTATTTGCACACTTTCCTATTTCTGTAAAAATTAAAGGCAAAGATATATCCGTTGAAAATTTTTTTGGGGAGCGATCTGCTAGAGAATCGAAGATTATAGGCGACGATACTAAGGTAACAGTTCAAGGTGAAGATATAATCGTTTCTGGACCTAATATCGAAAGTGTTTCTCAAACTGCAGCAAACCTTGAATTAGCAACAAGAATAAAGAATAAAGATTCCAGAGTGTTTCTTGATGGAGTCTATGTTTACTCTAAAGAATAAATTTTTTTTCCTATCATCATAATCTAAAAAAAATTATTATTATTATTATTTTTTAGTTTTAACTTGAAAAGAAAAAATCTCACATTTTTAATTAAATCATAACATTTAATTATTCTTCTTTTTTTTTATAAGTTAGTGCCGCTGTAGCTCAGCTTGGTAGAGCAAATTCATAATTTGTAATTATGAAGCTTAACTGGCTGTTAACCAGTAGGTCATCAGTTCGAGTCTGATCAGCGGCGCTTTTAGTTTCAAAATCTTATAATATATAAAGACATTGCATCAGATAAAAGAAAAAAATGTCTGTTGCCTACAAAAAAATTATTTCTTATATCACACTTTGGTACACATCTATTAGAAGATGTGAATAGTCTCTCTTTCTTCATTCTTTTTTCAAGCTCTTCTATATCCAATTCCTTTTCTTCGATTTCGTCATTTTCTAAGTTTTGAATTATTACAAGTATTTTATTAATTAATATTCTGTCTCCATATTTGGAATAATCGCGAACATTATTATTGACTTCCAAAATTTTAATTTTTAATTGCTTCTTGTGAAATGCATCTCTGCTTATTAATTCCCTGTCACTGAGATAACCTTCATAATCCATATTATTTTTAAGTATTTAACTTGTTAATAATATTATATTTTACTTCGGTAATTTTTTGAATATTAATAATATTTTATTATCTATAACTTTTGCCTCATCAATAATAATAAAGTCATTTACGGATATGTTTTTATCGACAGTTCCTAAAATTCTTATACCTGAGAAATCTCCGATACCAAAATAGCTGTTTTGATTTGGCAAATGAGAATATGATATTTCTAAAATGATTCCTTTGTTATTAATTTTTTTTAGTTTAGTATTCTTAAAACATTTTTTGCAATTGTTATTGGGTGGCCAGTTATATATATTACAATTTATACAGTATGTACAAAGAAACAATCCTTGTTCATTAATCTTTGTGAATATTTTCTCTTTTATGTTCATTTTTCTAAAATTATTATTGTTGATGAGGTTCCTGCAGCAGCCATATTGTGAACCAGACCCCTTGCACAATCTTTCTTCAGTCTTATTTTAGGTACTTTTTCTTGAAGTTGAAGGGTTATTTCATTTGTTTGATCAATTCCTGTAACCCCAATCGGATGACCACAACCGAGCAGGCCCCCACGTGTATTTATATGGGTTGTATTTTGTTTTATAAAATTCGCACCTTTTCCTTTTTCTACAAATCCTATATCTTCGTATGCCATAATTTCTAAAATTGTAAATGCATCATGAATCTCTGCAATATCAATATTTGACGGACTCATTTTTGCTTGATTAAATGCTTCTCTTGAAGCTATTTTAGTTGAAACAATTGATTTCAAATCAACTGATATGTTCGAGAAACTTGCGCCTTGATTATTTTGTGAAATTCCTTTGATCCATATAGGTATTTCAGATTTTTTTGAAAATTTTTCTGATATTAATAAAAGCGAGGAAGCGCCTTCACAAGGATAACAACAATCTAATAACTTTAAAGGATCAACAATTTTTTTTGATTCCATAACCTGATTAAAATTAATTTTTTTTTTATAAAATAATGCATTAGAATTTCTATTTGCGCTGTTATGATTTTTTTCAGATATTAGTGCCAAATCTTCCTCAGTTGTATTGAAATTTCTAAAGTGAGTTTTGGCATAAAGCGATGCCCAGTGTATAGGCAAATCATATACTCCTCTAGATATATCCCATACTAGCTTATTTCCCGGGCTATTTTGTTTTTCAATACCTACTATAATTATTGCATTACATAGGCCCGAGGCAATTAGAGAATACCCTAAAGAAATTGCAGTTGTACCTGAGTTACATAAATTTTCTACCCTTGTCGATATTTTTGGATTTATATTTATCATTTCGGATATTATGTTTCCCAAGTATTGCTCGTTGCTACAACTTGACACAATTAGACCATCTATTTCATTTTTTTCTATTTTTGTTTTTTTTAATGTTTTGATTATTGATTTACAAGCAAGCTCCGGCAGTGAAGAATCTGAAAACTTTTGAAATCTTGTGGTATTACACGAATCAATAGCTACTTTCATCATATTTCTAAAAAATCCTTATAATCCAATTCGCCGTTGTAATTAATGATTGGATTAATTTGTAAAATGGGCAAGTCTATTCCTATCTTCACAAACTTTTTAATTTGATCTCTGCAATCGTTAACAGAGCCGTAAATTACAAAATTATCTAACATTTTAGAAGTAACTTTTTGACTAGCTCTCTCTAATCCATGATTATGATATTCATTAAAAATTTCTTCAACTTCTAATTTGTATTCTGTATTTGAAAGAAAATCATAATATACTTTCCCAACTGATAAGTAAAAAGCAAGAGTTTTTGAAACTCTCTCTTTAGCTTTCTCCGGTTCTTTATTGGAGATTGATGTAATTAATACCAAATTTTTAATAAGATTTTTTTTATGTTTGATTTCACCTATCAAATTTTTAATTTCGTTGCGTGGCCTTAGATAAAGTAACAAGCCGTCCGCATATTCTAAACCTATGCGAATCATTTTTTCATTTACCGCTGCAATATAAATGGGGATTTGTGATCTTGATTTTTCTGAAATTGCAAAGCTTTTAATTTTAACTATTTTGCCATCATAGTTCGTCTTTTCGTTTGATTTAAAAAGTGATCTTAGAGATTCTATATACTCTTTCATTCTCTGTATTGGTTCTTGATATCTTATTCCATGAAGATTTTGAATAATCGCAGGTGTACTTGCACCCAACCCTAGTATCATTCTGTTATTTGATAAATTATCAATAGAGATTGCTCCCATCGCTATTGTAGCAGGTGTCCTCGAATAGATGTTTATTATTGATGTACCAAGCTGTACCTTTTCTGTAACTTGGGAAATCGCACCTAAAATTGAGAATGCTTCTTTACCCCGCGATTCAGGTGCCCAAATAGAATGTGTATTTTCTTTTTTGTTTGCCAAAATTGAAAAATCTATAACCTCTTTTGGTTTCAAAAGAGATCCTATGCTAAATCCTATTTTAAAAGATGGTGGCATATACTATGAATTCTTTGATAATTCAATAGACGATTCTTCAATATCTTTGTGTGAATCTATAGACCTCCAAAATGAATTGTCATATTTTTTTGCTTTTAATTTATTTTCTTTTGCCATTGCAGGCAAAGCTGTCATTTCTATATTTCCTTTTTCCGGAAGAAAGTCAAAAACTTCTTGGTTAAAGAAATAAATTCCGGCATTTATCCATTTGTAATCGATATTTGGTTTTTCTTTAAAACCAATTACATTTGATTCATTGTCAATATCTACGATTCCAAAAGGGCTTATAAGTGGTACAACTGCTAAGGTACTTGATATATCTCTATTAACTAGGCTGATAAAATCTATATTTGTTAATATATCTCCATTGAGCATAAAAAAGCCATTTTTTTCATCTTTAAGTAGGTTTTGTGTATTTTTTAATGCTCCTCCTGTACCCAGAGGTTCATCCTCAACTGTATATGCTACCTGAACATCAAATTTATTTCCACTTGAGATATAATCTATTATTTGTTCTTTTAGATAGCCAACGCAAATTATTATCTCTCTAATGTTTTTCTTGGCCAAATATCTTATCTGCCACTCAATAATCGGTTTATCTAAAATTTCAATCATTGGTTTTGGACGATTGTCTGTCAAGGGCTTTAGTCTTTTGCCGAAGCCTCCCGCTAAAATTACTGCTTTCAAACAATTTGATATTGTTAATTAAAATATATTTATTTTTGCTAGGATAATAAACAGTAGTATTTTATTTAGTAAAATGGTTTTACTACGATTATTTATCTCTTTAGTATACTTTTAGATTATTGATGATCTACATACAATAAAGGACATACAAAAAAATGGAATTTATTGCGATTTTAAAATTTCGTTTAATGTCTCAATTAAACTGATGATTTGTTTTTGTGTATGTAATGCAGAGATAGATACTCGCAAACGAGCTTTATTCTTTTCAACAGTGGGATGCCTTATAGCTTGAATAAAAAAACCTCTTTTTAGTAACCGAGACGATATTTCTACTGCCTTTTTCTCCGCGCCTATATTTATTGGAATTATTGGGCTGTATTTATTTTTTTTTTGTGGTGAATTAAAGTCATACTCTTGCAGGACTTTATAAAATAAATCAATATTTTCATATAGTCTTTTTTGAAGCTTGCCTTCTTTTACTATATTCAGCGATGTATTTGCTATATCGCAGAGAAAATCAGGAAGTGCAGATGTAAAAATAAAAGGACGTGATTTATTTATTATATACTCACAAATTAAATTGGAACTACTTATATAACCACCAAAACACCCAAGGCCTTTGCTTAGGCTACTGATATGGATGTCCACATCTGAATTTACATCAAAATAGGAGGGTATGCCAGAAAAATTTTTTTTATCTTTGTCGCCTATTATAAAATCTCCATGCGCATCATCTACAATTAAAATACAATCATTTTCTTTTGAGATTTTTGCTATCTCTTTTAAACACGAAAAATCTCCATCCATACTGAAAAGACCTTCTGTTACTATTACCTTTTTTTTAAGGTTGTTATTGTCCTCTTTTTTTTTAACCATCTCTTCTAGTTTAAAATAATCATTGTGATCAAAAATTTTTATTTGGCCATTAGAAAGCCTGCATCCATCAATAATGCTTGCATGATTTAGCCTGTCACTAAATATTATTGTGTCCTTGTCTACTATGGCACCTAAAACACCTAAATTGGCCATGTATCCGGTTGGAAAAATAAGTGATGATTGAGTTTGTCTATGTAAAGATAAATTTTTTTCTAAATTTTTAACTTTGGATGTAGTGCCTGAAATAAGCCTGGAGCTACAGGGCGAAGTTTGAAACTCAGTTATTTTATTTATATTTGAAATAGTTTTTTTATTTGTGGATAATCCTAAATAATCATTTGATGAAAAATTAATTACAGGATTGTTATTGAATTTTAAGGAATGGTCTTTATCGACATCAAATGCTCTTAGACTTCGATAAAGATTATCTTGCTTTAATTTTTCTAATACTTCTTTAAAAAATAATAAATTATTTTGACTTAAGACCAATCTCTTTTATCATTTGTATGTCGTCTTCAGCTTTGTTACCAGTAGTAGTCAAATATCCGCCTGTTATTATGCCATTTGCTCCTGCCTTTAGCACCGTTTTGTCATCTTTTTTAAGATGAACTTCCCTGCCGCCAGCTATTTTGATAATTGTTTTTGGCATTAAAAATCTAAATGTCGCTATTGTTTTAATCACTTGTTCTGTTGATACTTCTTCTGTGTGATTAGAAAATGGAGTACCTTCTCTTGCTATTAAGATATTAATGGGAACCTCGTCAGGTTCTAAAGATCGCAGTGCAATTCCTAATTCTACCCTTTGTTGTGATGTTTCGCCCATTCCAATTATGCCACCACAGCATAGTTCAAGACCTTCTTCTTTGACTATTTTTGCCGTGTTTACTCTATCTGCAAAATCATGTGTTTTGCAAATTTGAGAAAAGTAGCTTTCTGAGGTTTCTAAATTATGGTTATAACGTTTGACCCCCAAATCCTTTAATTTTTTTGCTCTTTCCTTTGTCATAAATCCAAGGGATACATTTACATCTATTGATAAATTCTCTTTAATCTCTTTTATGGTTTCGCAGATCTGATCAAAATCTTTTTGTGGAGGTGCTCTATATGCACATACAAGGCAAAAACTATTTGCTCCTTCTTCTTTGGCCTTTTTGGCCTGTTCTAGAATAATTTCTTTAGGTAATAATGGATATTTGTTTATACCTGTTTTATTATCATAAAAAGATGACTGAGCACAAAATGAGCAATCTTCAGGACATCTTCCAGATTTGGCGTTAATTAAGGTTTCAATGTCAACAGTATCGCCATTGAAACTTCTTGTAATTTCATTTGCACAATTGGCCAAAGCAACAAGATCATTGGTAGTTATCAAACGCTTGGCAT
>JBQCGN010000075.1:0-3997 GCA_051955655.1 Candidatus Nitrosocosmicus sp.
ATTTATAATGTAGTGCCAAGTGCTTTGCTCTCGATTTTCCATGCAAGAAGAATCTGCAAGTTAAATCATTTGATATTATAGAGGATATTAATTTAATACTATAGCAAATAATAATCTCAGATAAAGAATTTAGAAAAGAAAAGAAAAATGTCTCACTTGGTTACTTTTTATTTTGTGGGAAATCCATCATCGTTTGCTCCTTGGGCTCCTTTGAACTCTTTAGTATAACAGTTATTAGCATCATCTAGTGTAAATTTTCCTTTACTATTTGCAATATTAACAACACAGGCCTCAAATTTAGTTAGAGCATGAGCAGATTCAGCAAATGATATTTGCATCAAAATTACAAAAGAGACGACAAGGACAGCTGTTCCAATAATCAAAGTATTTGATTTTCTATTTTTTTTAAATTTGTTTTCCATATCTTTTCACTACGATTTTATTGTTTTGTTAAAGCAATTGACCATTTCATTTCTAGTGGGCTCATGTGTAAAGTATGATTTTATTCCCTTTATGTGTTGATTTGATTTTATAGCACTATTTAAACAACTAAAGAATTTTGAAAAACTTTTGTCTAAAGCACTATTGCCAGTCTGAGGCTTTGGTACAGGAACTGCTGCGGAAAATGCATTGCTTACAACAAAAGATGATAGCAAACCAAACGATGAAACAATGGTTACCATAACCATCAACCTATTGATTGAATTTATGGAATTAGTTTTCTTTTTTTTTACTATAGAGAACATCCAAAAAAATGTATTTAATTATGGTATATAATTACCCAAGGAACTAAGTTACAATATACACTTTAATACAATCGCCTTTTCTTAAAGAAAGGCCATATATTTAGAGTTTATTTCTGCCATTATCGTAGCAATACAATAAATGGAACATTCATCAATCATTATTTTCAAAATTTGTAAATAAAATAAGGACGAAATAGATAGATAATATCTATTTACCATATTCATCATGACGGCGAACCCAATACTGAGGAAATTCATGGCCAATCTCGTCTCGTCCTTTGGGAACCAGGTCAAGATAGTTATATGCAGTATTTAATATATCGATTCCACGTGCATAAGTAGAATATGTATGATATATTTTACCAGATGAATTTTTATAAAAGATACTGACTCCTTCTCGCTCGGTGCTAGGGGTGTATTGATCAATATAGTTGTAGAATACTTTTTTTTTGTCTAATTCTTCAGATGTAAATGATATGTGATAATCATAGTTGAAATCCGTATTGTATGAAGATACCCACTTAAACTTCCAGCCCATACGTTTCTTATATTTATCTATCTTGTTATATGGCGTTCTAGACACGGCTATCATAGTAACATCTCTATGGTTCAAATGTATGCACATTCCATCAAAATTATCTGCCCAAAAAGAACACGATGGACATCCTGCATTCCAGCTAGGATCATACATAAAATGATATACAATTAATTGACTTCTCCCATCAAAAAGTTCAGACAAAGTTTGTTTTCCAGTCGGTCCATCAAATACATACTCTTTATCAACCTGAACCCAGGGCAGATCTCGTCTCTTTTGATTAAGTTGATCACGTATAATGGTAAACTCTTTTTCTTTTGCCAATAGATCTTTACGAGCTTGCATCCATTCACTTTGTGAAACGATTTTATGATTATCCAAGACATGCTCTTTCTCATTTTCATTTATCTTATTTTGCGCTTTTACAGACATTGGAAATGGATACAGCTAAAGATATTTAAACATTTAAATAATTATATAACTATTTTATTATGGTAATGACAGGTTCGGTATGGAAAGCATTAGCAGAAGATAACAGAAGGCAAATTTTGTTATTACTTAGAGAAAAAGATATGTTTCCTTCAGATTTAGCTCAGCATTTTGATACGAGCTTGGCAGCAATATCTACCAATTTAAGAATATTAAAAGATGCAGATTTAATTAAAGAAACACGAGAAGGTCAAAGGAGACGATATTCAATAAATCTTCAAAAAACTCAAGAGATTAAAGATTTTTTTGATAAAATGTGGGGATACAATATTAAGGGACTCAAAGAATTTGTGGAGAATCAAAGTGACAATAAGAGTGAGTGATGAATCAAATCTAATTAAAAAAGAAATAGTAATAAATTCACCTGTAGAAAGAGTGTTTTCAGCGCTCATTGACCCAGAGCAGTTAACTCAATGGTTTCCCGATATTGTAATGATCGAACCAAAACTTGGTGGTAAAGTATCATTTAGATTCCTAAAAGAAAATACAAAAGAAGAAAAAGATCATGAAATTGTAGGCACAATAGTCAGCATTATACCCAACAAAGAGTTATCATATACCTGGAATTTTATAACAAAACCCAAATATCGCAAAGACACATTGGTTACTTGGAAGGTAGACAAGTTAGAAAGCAATAAAACAAAACTTACTTTAATTCACAGTGGGTTTACCAAAGAAGATACATTACAATATGAAGATCATATCAAGGGATGGACTTGGCATATTAACAGGCTTGATAATCTTTTTTCTACTTCTCTACAAGATTAACCATTAATATACGAATAATGTTGGCAAATAAGACTGATACCTAAAAAACGGTTGTTGAAATGATAAATAGCAGTATCTGGAAAAGGTAATCTTCAATGATTATTGGTTTATGTTTCTAGATTTGTTAGAATATTTCCATATATAATAATATGGTACCCAAAGGAGTGAATTGACTCAACACTCCCTTGGGCGAACATGTTTTCTTTCATCATGACTAATGAATAGGTCCTTCTACACCGCAATTGTTTTTGTTAGCTATGATCCAGTTGATAAGCTGCTTTTGTTGCTTCTGGAATATTGGTATAGTTATTTTGTGAATAAAAGGATAATTGATATGATATCGCTTTTTTGTTAACCTAAACTATAAAAAGCTATTTACGATTCCGCAATCGCTTATCTTATGGTTTTACGATATAAACAGGTTATTGAAACGGTAAAATACATTATAATACATTTTGGAAAATTTCCTTTCATATAAATTAAAGTTATTGGGATTACAGCATATCAAAATCACTTGATAACATAACAATAACATACTCTTCCAACCCTTGCTCATTGCTATATCCTTTAAAATAAATTTTAAATCAAGTCTGTATTTTTTATGTTATTTCAATTTTTTGATGCATATAACTGATACTTTTTACAAGAAAGTTTGGTGGGCGATTCTGTCTTGTAATGCAACCCAATAATAAATCATTTATTATATAAGGACTTTTCCATTTGATTTAAACTCTTTTATTTATATTCCCACCTTTTCTATTTAGCAAACTTTCCAATTAGTTTTGCAATTTCAATTACTTTATCTAAATCTATATTGCAAATGCAAATATTATATGCTCTACTCTCATATCTTTAATTTTTTGAATATCTTGACCTATTTCTTCAATTGTTCCACTTAAAGGTGATCTTTTATACTGCTCAAATCTAATCTCATTACTTTTAATTTTTCTTTCATATATCTGAGGAAATGTCAGAGTGACAATTTTTGCTTGGCTAGAACTTTTATTTTCTTTTAATGTTTGCGCTTTTAATGATTTTATACTCGTGTCCAGATTATCTAGAGGTCCACCAACTGCGGCTAACCAACCATCAGCATATTTTGCTATGCGAGTAAATGTGTTAGAGACAGATCCTCCAAGATAAATAGGAATGTGAGATTTTTGGATAGGTTTAGGTCCTATTTTTGATGCAGGTATATTGTAATATTTACCTTTAAACTCCACGATATCATCTTCCCATATCTTCTTTAGCAGTTGAACAAATTCATCGGCTCTTTCACCTTTGTGCTCAAATGGAATGCTAGAAGCCTGATATTCATCTTTGGACCAACCAATCCCTAAACCACAAACAGCTCTTCCTTCTGAGAATATATCCAGTGTTGCAAATCTTTTTGCCAGTATTACGGGATTATGAAACAGCATGTCCACAACGCATGTTCCTAATGCAATTTTCTTTGTAT
>JBQCGN010000076.1:0-15720 GCA_051955655.1 Candidatus Nitrosocosmicus sp.
TTTCCCCCAGAAGTACAATCTGCAGATACAATGTACTACAGTTAATGATTAACAAATTAAATGTCTTTATATCCTTAAATCTTGATCATAGATTTAGCTAAAATCAACAACATTTAAAATATTATTCTATATTCTAAATATATTCTATGATTTTTACCATTGGACATTCCAATCGTTCATGGGAGGAATTTCTGTCTATCCTAACGCATTATGATATTTCTATTCTTGCAGACATAAGGCGCTTTCCTGGATCACGGTTATGGCCACAATTCAATAAGAATGTCATGGAAAAAGACCTTGCCAATCAAAATATAAAATATTTACATATTGAAAAATTGGGCGGAAGGCGTAATGGAAAAAGAAATAATGATAGAACTACCTCTGAGGACACGAAAAAAATCTATAACAATTACGCTTGGGAAAATAAAAGCTTTAGAGCATATGCAGATTATATGTGCACATTGGAATTCAGAGAGGGTATTGAAGAACTGGTTTCACTTGAAAAACAGGAAGATGAAGAAAAGAAATATGATAACAATAATAGTAATAATATAGTAATTATGTGTGCTGAAGCATTACCATGGAGGTGTCACAGAAGATTGGTAAGTGACTATCTTTTGGCCATTATGCATGTTGAAGTGTATGATATTATGAATATTTCTAACAAATCAATTCATAGTATTACTTCCTTTGCATGTATGGAAAATGAAATGCTTACATATCCTTCAAAAAAATAAACAACTTTTGGATTTTATATTCTCTAATATATCAATTCTTCATTAGATACCTGTATCTAAAATTTGAATTCATTATACTACATTATAATGAAATGAGAATGAAATCTTGTATCCATTAGAACTTTTGAAAAAAATTAAGATTGATCTCTTTCTAAATGTGGACGATAATGGTATGTCCATTTTTTACCAATGATCAGGAACTTTGACTTAAAAATTTATTGATATTGTGAAGACAAAAATAAAAAATGTTTTAATTATTTTTGTTTTGTTAATAATTAATAGCCAGATCCGCTAGTACCACTATCAGGACCTGTGCTACTAGTGCCACTAGAGCCTCCAGATATACCAGAAGCACCCGAACCGCCACTTGTACTACCCGGACCACCTGAAGTAGAAGCAGAACTAGTTGAGTTAGCCCCTGTTGTATTTCCGCCATTAGTTGATGTGGTATTGCTTCCTGTTGTTGTTCCACCAGTGCTATTACCTTGTGCAAATACTGAACTTGTAACTATTGTAGATGCTGCAAATGCTGCAATGACTGCCACAAAAGCAATCAAATTTAATTTTGATCTAGACATTAAAATTTATTTTATTTAACAATATTTATAAAATAGTATAGATCGACCAAAATTTTACCTGGAACTTGTTATGACGCATTTACAACTTTGAGGTATAGTGGATTAAAGGAACCATATGTAATCTTTATATGTAATGACATGGTGGCATTAACAACTATATATCAAATAGATGCAGTTTTAAATATCGTATTGGAATACAACGTTTTCTTTTCTAAATTAAAAATTAAAATGATCATGGATATATGCATAGATGTTGTAATTAATCTTCTTAAAATTAATATTAAAACATATTCTTTAATTCACAACATCGTTTATAATACTCAAGATCCAATTAGCGACAAGATGTAATTGAACCCTTCTATTATATGAACTTGATATCCATAAATGGGAACTATTTATTTTAGAGTATATTTATAAAAGAATGTGTATATAATTTAAAATATTTTAAAAAATAAAATGTAATTAAACAATATGTATTTACTTATTTGAGATAAACAATTAAAAATTTATTAATAAAGATTAGAAATCAAATAATAAAAAAAGTTAGGATGAAATTTTATTGCCGGTGGTTGGATCTAAAAATAGATTTTGGTTACTATGACCTTGTGTAAAATTAAACATTCCTAAAATCGATCCTGCTTTTTCGTCCATTGATTGTCCACCTATCCTTCCTACATGCCAATTATCCTCTATAAATCTTAGAATAGACGTTTGATCAGTTATGGAATGATCAACAAAGTTTGCCTTGGAATATGGAGAGATTATTAAAAATGGCAGCCTAGGTCCATAACCACATATATCATTATATGAGCCATTTTTTGGAGTTCCACAAAAATTACTCTTTCCAAGTAGTTTATCATATATCGCATCGTTAGATTGGCTTATTATTGGGGGCATAACATGGTCATACCATCCATCTGAGTCATCATATGTTACAATTATTGCAGTTTGATTCCATTGTGGAAGTTTTTGAATTTTGTTTATGGTGTCTACAAGGAACATCTGGTCGAGCAAAGGTCCAGAATATCCTGCATGTCCTTGTTGATATGATGGCGCTTTGATAAAAGAAACAGAAGGCAAGTTCCCACTTTTAGCCGCAACCCAGAAATTAGATAAATCATACTGATGATTAGCCTGATCAGAGTAGCCTATAGTTGAGTTTGAAGAAGGTGGCAGATGATTTGGATTAGCAGTTGTATTATAAAATTGAAAAGGCTCCACTGAACTATAATAATCATAAGATACAACCCCATAACCATTATCATGTCTGTCTGCTCCACAATTTTTTTCAGTGCTGTTATTAGGTGTAGGATTGAATCCCGCTGAAAACCACCCACAAGTAATATTTTTTGTATTTAAAAGATCACCTACATTTTTGCCAGTCATTTGTATTTTGGCAGTTGCATCAGGAAATGTTACATTTCCGAATTTAGGGAATAAGAAAACATCTTGCTTTGTAAAAGAACATGCATCTGACGCAGGATCAGCATCACCAATTAAAGTCCCATTTGCAACTATTCCTTTGATATTCTCTGGTTTAGCACCATGTGTTTGTCCTGATATCAAGTTGATATGACCTGGAGTTGATTCACCAAATTTTGTCTGATAAAAATTATCACTCATTGCATAATGCTGAGCGTAATTCCAAAGAGCTGTTACTGTGTTTCCATCATAGTATCCCATTACAGTTTGGGGATTACAATCTTCTCTATTTTCTGAAAAACATAGGTAATTAGGAGCAAAAGCACCGGTATACTCTACAAATTTGTCCAATAAACCGCCGTTGTAAGCTTGTTGTTCTGCAGTATAAGTATGATTATTGTCATTTGTCACCGATATCTTTCTATCTAGACGAAATGGATCAACAAGATTGCTATTATTTGAGATCAATCCTGCAGACAACAAATTATTAACTGATGGAGTATTGGCAAGAGGGGAGAAAGTCGGTTCACCAAAGGGATTTGTAGCATATGGATATGTCCCAAAGTAATGATCGAATGACACATTTTCTTGAAATAAAATGATTAAATGCTTTATTGGGGTAGTAGTTTTACTGTTAGCAATATTATTTTGGTACTTAATATCTGATACGAAATATTTAGAAGAATGGCTTGATGTTAAGGAATATACAGATGCAGAGAAAATATTAATTGAAGATGAATTTACAACTAAAGATGCTGTTGTTACAATGATTAACAAAGTCGGGATAATATGCATTTTATTGGAAGACTTTATTTTTTACTATTATATTTATTTTTATTTGACACTTATCACAAGTAAATACCACATCAATTAAAATTTTATCGTTCTAATCATGATTGTATATCAAAATTGATAGAAAAAGGTTAACTTGATTATAACCAATATCTCGTGAAAATCAAATCAATAAAATATATAGGGCAAATTTATGGATGAATAAACCAGATAATGGCGTTTTTCGATGAAATACATTCAACAGAAACCTTTTGGCCCTCCTGAGTTACCAAAGAATCGCCACAAGAAGAGCCACTGAGGCCATCTTGAATTATTTTGTTAACTTGATTTTTTAACTGTTGAGTTGGTGCCAAACTGATCTCCTCTAGGAACTCTTCATTGATTTTAACAATATTATGCCCCACAATGGATGATACAATTTTTGTATAATTATCAATGTTTCCTATAGTTCTTTGACCAAATATCAAAATATATGATTTTTCTTCGCTAATTATGTTGGGTTTTTGAAATTGTGAAGTGATAATGTTGCTTTGTGCTTTAACATTTGAAAAAGAGATGAGCATAACTCCGGCCAGTAAAGCAGTAAAGGCAAATAATAAAAAAATACCTGCTAGTTTCATAAATATGCTTGACTTATAAAATATATAAATAAATATAGAAAAAGTAAATATAAATAAGTTTAGTCGACAGTAAATCCATTTATGCATTAATGTTAAGATAAGAAAAAGATAAATGCTGTTTTTTTATTTTGAATCCGAATTTGTTACTATATGTTTATTTAAGGAGAATGTTAATGGAAAATATCAAATCATCATCATCATCAAGCATATCAATAATAACAACAATAATGATTTCATCTTTATCCTTTTGCTTTATCACTTATTATTGCTATCCTTTGCCGATATCCTTGTCTGTTTTTGATACTCATAGTAATAACACCGATATACAAGATAAATTTGGGGTAAACGAAATATACCGTTCTAAACCTGGTGGAGAGGAGTGGTATATTAACATGGGGGATCCTAACAATGACCCACGTACTGATCCTCAAACAGCTATTGTTAAAAACAATAATTCTGAGGAAAATAACAGTTGGAAAATATATGATAATGAAACACGTTATGATGTATACACATCCTCAGGTTATAAACCACAATTGATAACAACCTTAAATCAAACAGAACTTGCCAAAAAAGGATATATGCAGTCTCCTAATGATTGGAAAAATGTTGAAATGACCGGCTATTTTAAAATAAACAGCTTTACAAATTCAAATAAAAATGGAGTTGCTCATATTGAACTTGTTGCTAGAGGTGGTAAGAATACCGACAATAATACTTTAATTAATGGAGTATCTAAACAGTGCGAAGCTACGACTTATCACTCAAATACATACGAAACGGGCAATGTAAAGTTTGAAAAGGATTTAGTGCATACTCCAGGATACTCAACAAACGATCCTCATAGAAAAAATGTAACTAAAGAACCTCTTTTAGGAAGATGGATTGGTATAAAGGCTGTATTTTATAACATCGATAACAACTCTGTAAAATTGGAACAATATATTGATGATAATACAGACAATAATTGGGATAGAGTACTAACTTTTGTTGATGATGGTCATTGGGGAGGAGGCACTCCAATTTGTGGGGGCAGTTCAGACGCTCAGGTTGTAACATGGGGTGGACCAATAGCTATTTTTAGATGGGATAACATAGATGATATGGATATTAAAAAATTTAGTATAAGAGAAATTCAGCCTAGTTAAAATAAAAAAAACAAAAATACGAGTTGATATAATATAATAAAGGAAACCGTGATGGTTGCTATGATTAATTTAATAATTGATTAAATTAGCAAGGAATATTATTTACGAATCTTTTGTAGTTGAAATTGGATGCTGTAACGATTTATATCGGATTTGAATATTCTCTTCTATAAAAGAAATAATTTCGTTAAATTGATTTCATGCCAATAAATTTAAATTAAAATATATTTCTATATTCAATTGACAGAAAACTGCCATTGAAATAGGCTTGACATATCCGCAGAATTTTGCAAGATGCATTCAACTATATGAATAGATAAAATTGTTAAAATTTCCTCTAGTCTATATTTTTATGTAATAATTTTAAACATTCTCCGTATGTCCTATATTTAAATTTGATCTCTTGTATGTCTATGTCCTCTTGTAATTTATCCTTAGAGGTATCAATTTTATATTTTTTACTTATGTCTTCTAAGATCTTGTTTATGGATGAATTGGTATATGTTTCAACTATCAAGCGGTTCATATTATAATATATGATATTCAAGTATTTATCTATCTACATTGTCATAATTGATCTCCTTTGTTTCCACTACGATTTCTATGTCCTGTTTTTCTAAAATGAATTTTAAAAAGTTTGATCTAGTTGTCAGTTTATTATTTGCCTTTATTTTTTTATACTTTATAGAATCAATGTTATTTAATGTCTACGACTAATGTTATATAAATTCATTAATATCTATATCTTCCAGACCTGGAATTTTTGCAATTTCAAATCTTTCTTTATCTTTTAATAAAGAGGCAGTAGCGTCAATCCCTAGTTTTGTAGTCAAAAGATTATTTTGATCACTTGATGGATCTAAACTTGATCCTTTCACATTTGTTATTATTAATATATCTTTATCCGCTTGAACTCTAGTCGAAATTGCATATTCTACTTCTGTTGGTTCTTCTGGATTTATGTCTTCGTCAACTACTATTGCCATTTTTAACGATGGGTGAGCAGAAAATGCTGTGAGAATCGCATTTTTAGGTTCTCCTTCTAATCTCTTTTTAATTTGAATTACTGCGTTTAGCCAGTTGCTTCCTCCATCCGTTAAATGAACCGATCTGGCAGTTGGAACGGTATTTTTAACCGATCCAAAAATCTTTGATTCAATAGGTAATCCCATAAGTAGTCTGTGTTCTGTATATCCTGGTAAAATATCATAATATATAGGATCATTTCTATACCAAATTTTATTAATTTCAAAAATTGGTTGCTTCCTTTTAAAATCATACGTTCTTAGCATTTCGACCATCCATTCTTCTGCAAACTTATCATAAAGTATTTTTCCTTCAAGGACGATTTCGCTATGTGTAGGTATCATTAATTGTGAAAAGTGATTTTTTGTTAACTCTAGATTTCCATCTAGCAAATGATTTGCTATTGATGTTTCATCTATACCATACGCTGCCTGATATGCTGCAGCTAAATTTACCGCAGGGTGGACTCCAATTACCACGTTTATTTTCAAATCTTCATTATGTTCCTTAGCATAGGTAAAACATTTATGAAGGTGCCTTCCTTCCACCATTCTTATTGCCATTTCTCTACTGTTTAATAATAACATGCGATGAGTAGATGAATTCTGACTATCTGTTTCTCTGTCTTTTGCATATATTATAGATGATGTGATGAAAGGTCCTGCATCTTTTTCAAAATGTGTTATAATGGGTAGATCAAATAAATTGTTTGAATTGTTCTTATAAAATGGAGCATCCAGTGAAGTTTTAACAGGATAGCTTTCTTTATTTATATTTGAAAGATTTGAAAAATCAATTTTATTGTTGTTGCAAGTGTTAGTTTTAATTCCGTAATAGAATCGATTTCTAGTTCCTAAAATATTTGCAACTACTTTGAATTTTTTATTTTCTACATCAGTGAATAAAATTGCTTCTTTTTTGTCAAACTTGGCTACTATCGAAGCTAATTGGAATTTTGCCTTTATTTTTTTGTCAATAACTAATAATTCATTCTTGTCTGATAAAATCGATAAAAAACTTCTAAGGTTATACTCATCTTTAATATCTGAATTATCTTCTGTAAATCCTTCTCTTGAATTATTCATTATCTTTTCTGAAAACTCATCCGGTGCTGTTTTCATCCCTTTTTATCCTCTATTGTTTTTAATATTCTATTATTAATTGTCTTCATATCTTCAAAATGTAGTTTATCTTTAGAAAATAGCGATACAATGCAAATACCATTAGTCATTAATGAAATTCTTTTCGATAGGGTGTCTATTAATAGTTGATCATTTTTATCTGGTATCACTCTAGCTGTATTTGTTTGGTTAGTTGTAGCCAGAGATACAGAGATAGATCCTATATTTAATTTCTCCTCTGAAATTGAAATAAAGTATCCGTTATCAAATTTTAATATATGTAATAGAAATTTCTTTTTCGAAATGCTCGAATATATTTCAATCAGATTATCCATTGATTTATTTAGCCTATATATTTAAAATCTATTTTGCTTTTCTTTTTTTTATTCTGTCTTAAATCTATATATATTTTGTTTAAAAAAACTTAGTTATGCAATATTTAAAAATAGATGAAATAACATATAGAAGATTAAACTCTTTATTAACAGATTTCTTGGAATTAAAAAAACAGGATCTGGATATGAATGATCTTTTAAATGAATTAATTGATAATTATCAGGAGATGACATGGGGCACAATAGGTGCAAATGCTGGTGGTGGTTAATTTATCTATGGATATATAGCAGTTAAATAGTAAATAAATATTGTTTTATATATTGATTTAGTGTTTGATTATATCTCATATTTCTGATATTCATTTAGGCTATGCTCAGTTTAATTTGCAAGAACGCGAAGAAGATCTCTATGACGTATTTGAGGAATCCATAGATAAATCTATTCAAGAACACGCCGAGGCAGTAATTCTTTCAGGAGATATCTTTCATAATCCTAAACCGCATGGATCTGCAATTATAAAACTGGCTCGCGAATTAAAAAAATTAAAGGATAAATCTATTCCTGTATATTTCATACTAGGAGAACATGATATAAGCAGAACAAATGATGTGCCGCTTCCATTTCTATTTCATAATTTGGGATTAGCTAAAAGACTGAAGTCTGATTCTCCCGTTTATCTAAAAGATTTAATGATTTATGGTTTTAACAAGCAAAGACGATCTAATATTGAAAATGGTTTACTTAAACCGTTTAAAAAAATAGAAAAATTCATAAACTCTGAGGAAAATAAAAAATTAAAAAAAATTTTGGTTCTACATCAAGGATTAAGTAATTTTAACAAATTTGCCGGAGAGATTTTTGCAAGTGATCTTCCATTAGGATTTAATTATTATGCAATGGGCCATTACCATGATCATGTACAAAAAAATTTTTCTGAACTTGACGACTCTTTAGTAGCTTATCCCGGTTCTCTTGATTTAGGGCATAATGAACCTATTTCTGATGTAGAAAAAGGATTTCTTTTGGTAGATTTTTCTGCTAGTTCTAAAAACGTGACTACTAATTGGGTCAAAATTGAAAAAAGAAGACCACAAATAAGCCAATCGGTTGAATATGGACAATTGGATAAACTAATCGAAGATCTAATAATTCTTTCAAAAAAATATCAAAAAAGACCGGTTCTTGATTTAAAATTAAAATACACTGATGTTGATCCTAAAATATTATCTGGACAATTATCTAAATTAAATGATCATTTTTTATATTACACTTGGTCTTTCTTAAACAAAGCATCTGTATTTGGTTATTCTTATGATTTATCTGATGACTTTAAGCTTGATAAGGAATTATTAAAATTGATATATGATGCATTAAAATCCGATAATTTGACAAATCTTTCCTTAGACCTTATCCAAATGATAAATGATAAGGAATTATATAATAATGCGAATGTAAATAAAAATAAGATTAAGAAAGTTGCCGATTGTATTTGGCAATACTATGAGAACAATAAGAATACTTATCAAAAGAGGACTTTGGATTTTTTGAAATGATAAAAAAATTAACCTTAAATAATTTTTTGTCCCATAAGAATACATATCTAACTTTTGAACCTGGGATAACAGTGTTTGTTGGCCATAATGGCTCGGGTAAATCAAGTATAATAGATGCAATTACCTTTGCTCTATTTAATGAACATACTAGAAAATCTAACAAAAATTTAATAACAAAGGGGATTGATACCTCATTACCAGAAGAATCCGGCTCATTTGTTATTATGGATTTTTCTATAGGATCAGTCGATTACAAGATTCAAAGGCAAATAAATAATGCCGGTCAGTTGGTGTCTGTCAAATTAGGAAAACTAGAACAAAATGATAATTTTGATAAAACTATTCAAGAACCAAGGCTCTCTTATAAACATATTATTTCTGGTGAACGGAAACAACTTGAAGAGTCGGTTGTTAAAGAGATCGAATCGATGCTTGAAATAGATTATCAAAAATTACAAATTGCTAGTATAATCCAGCAAGGTGAAATTAATAAAATAATTGATTCTCAGCCCAAAGAATTTAAAGAATTGTTAAATAACTTGATCGGTCTTTACCGACTTGATGTATCTTATATCTATATGCATTATGCCATAGATGAATTTAGAAAATCACTGAGAGAAAAAACTGGAGGTTATGACGATAATCACATACCTATGTTAATTACTAAAATTGAGGAAAATAAAAATAAATTACTTGTATCAAAAAAAAATCTTGATAAAATAAATAATGATTTATCTAAAATAACCAATCAAATTGAGTCTATTGAAAAAGAGATCGAGGATTTAGAGCCCAAGGTTGCTAAAATACTTGAAATGAAATCCTTGGAGGGTGCTTTATTGAAATACTTGAAGGAAAAATCTGTTTCTCTAATGACTGATATTGAAAAAGAAAAAAGAAAATTTAGTGAAGTTAAAAACGCTTTCACCATTTTAAAAGATAAAGATGAAGTTGCTATCACCTTGCAAATGGTACAATCTGAGAAGGATGATTTAAATAATAAACTTCACCAATTGGAAGGAGAAATAGGAAAATTAAATGGATTTACTGAATGCGCAAAAAAAATTCAAATAATTGATGGGAAATGCCCTGTTTGCAATTCTAAAATATCAGTTATAAATAATATGTTTGATATTTTCCATATTAAAAAAGAATTGGATAAAAAACACAATGAAAAAAAATTGGTTATGTCCGAATCTTTGAAATTAAATAGAGAGGAAATATCTTTGAGAAAAAAAGAAAAAGATATAATTTCTGCAGAAGAATTATTGTTATCTTATAAGATATTTTCAGATAATGACTTGTCTTTAATTCAAAAAAATCTTTTAAATTTAGATAAAGATTACCAGATACTTTCAAAACTTAACTTTGCCAGCTTTAGTGATGCTGATTCTGATTTATTGCTTTATAGATTAGATGAATATTCGACAAATTTAATTGATGATATAATTGATATAAAGAAAAATACTGTTAATATTAACGCAGACACTCTAAAGCAAAAAAAAATTCTTAAAAACAAATTACTATTTGAATTTGTTAATATAAAAAATCAAAAAGCGATATTGGAAAAAAATTTAATGGATGTAGACCAGGATCTTGTATATTTTGAAAAATTGCTATCTGAATTATATTCAGCATCCGGTTTTGTTTCCGATCTCGAAAAGATTAGATCATTGGTTTTCAATAGAGATGGAATGGTAAGTTCAAGTTTGAGAACTTTGGCTTTAAATTTGATATCTGTTAAATCTTCCGAATATGTGAATACTTTTAATGTTGGAATTTCTAAAATCTCTCTTGTAGAAAAACCACGAGAGATAAAGATACTCTGCTATGGTAAAAGAGGTGAAATTGATATTTTTTCTTTAAGTGGAGGCGAAAAAGTAGCAGTGTCTTTGGCTTTGAGGATGGCAATAGCATTTTTAATGGGTTCTTCAAAGATTGATTTTATTATTTTGGATGAACCTACTTCCAATTTGGACGAAGAGCGTAGACATTCGTTTGTTAAAATTATTTCAGATGTTTTCAGCAAAGGCATTGGACCTCTTTCTCAAATAATAATAATTACTCACGATGAGGAAATTTTTGAAAATTCTGAGATAGAACAAATTTATAAATTTTCAATGACTGACAAGGGATCTATTGTAACCCCACTTTAATATGCTTTTTTTATATTGGAAAAGTTTAATATTGATTTTTTGTAATATATGTATGGAATAGTATATGAGGCTGTCTCGTTTGCCAAGAGAAGCAAGAAGAACAAGAAAGCCCAAACAACCAAATTGGACAAAATATCCAAATAAATCGTTTTGGATTCAATGCACATATGATAGGTGCAGTCATTGTTGGAAATATTCTGGGGGTAAAAACTGGGCTGAATGTCCTATATGTCATTCTTCTAGTAGAGTTTCTACTGCAAGAAAATATTATGACTCACATAGGGTTTCTACTGCAAGAAAAGATTATGATGATGATGATGAGACGTTCACCATGAATTAATCAAACTCATTTATAAAATACGAATTTTCTTCTTCTGCCAATATTAATTTTATTGTATTATCTTTATGGTTTTTATTATTATCGATACCATCTGTATTATAATTTAATTTATCTAAGTCGTTATATACAATTAATGTTTTGATTGTATTATATTTTTTTGGAATCGTTTGAAGAAAAAAATTTAACGTATATACATCTTGAAATTCCTCTTCAATCAATTCTTTTAGTTGTTCATCTAATAATTTTAAATTTATTTGTTTTTTGTTTTTAGTTATTAAAGCTATGTTCATCAAATAAAAATGGAGAATTCCATTTATATTTTAATAAAGAACGTATTAATCAATGTATTCTTCTCTTATATATGATTGACTGTCTTCTATCGATAACTCTCTATTCAGTGAATTGTTTTTCCACTCTTTGACAGGCTCTGGATCTCTGCCCATTGTCCTTTCCTTGATTTCGTCTATTTTAATAAATGAAGGCAGGTTTACCCATTGGCCTACAAATAGTGCTTCTCCCGGATTTAGAGAAGGTAATTGTTCTATAATTTTTTCATTGATAGCTTCACTGGCCGACCAAATCTGTGATTGATCCTCTTGCTGAACAATTTTCATTATTGATAAAGAGCCCATTTGACTCAGGACATTTGGATCCAGTGATCTAGGTCTTTGAGATACTATTATTAGACCAACACCAAATTTTCTACCTTCCCTTGCTACCTTGGATGCAATATATTTTGTATCAGTATTCTCATTCTTTGGGATAAATACGTGAGCTTCCTCTATTACTACAATAACCGGACTATGAAATAAGATTTGTTTTTCTATGTTATCTTTCGCTATTAGGCTTTTGCTTTTGGATAGTTTTCTTTGATGTAAAATAGACTCTAAATAAAATGCAATTGCTACATTAGCTTGTTTTTCGGTAAATTCTATTAAATTAATGATATTTACTTTCCCTTCTTTAATATGAGAAACTGGGTCGTAAGAATTTGGAATTAATATACTATCAAACCTTCTTCTTGCTTCTTTTATTTTGTCAACTACTCTTTCGGCAGATGTTGTGAATCTTTTTTCTTTATTGCCAATCTCTTTGATATTGCTTTCTAAATATTCCCAGAAATTGTCTTCTGTTTTTTTCTTTAAATCGTCATTATCGAATGCTTTTAATAGTATTGTATTCTGAATGTCTGCATTATCTCTTACTTCGATTACTTCTGCAAATTTTTCGGCCGTTAAAAGTCTTGGGTTTATTTGAGCTTGAACAAAATTAATATTTTCTCCGTTTAAAAATCGATACTCATCATGGTAATCGAATATGACCAATGTTCCGGGGATCTCTGAAATAGATTTTGCTATGATGCTAACAAGATTACTTTTGCCCATCCCAGTCATAGCTAAAATTCCTAGATGTCTTGTAGCAAGCTTATTGATGTTAATTCTGGCATTTACATGATTGTTTCTTAATAATGTTCCTACTTTTATCCATGATTCTTCTTCTGGATTAAATATCTCTTTTAGGTCTTCTTTAGATGCCCTATATACTTCAGTTCCAGGAAGTGGAGGTATTTCGGGCAATATTACTCTGGACTGTTTTAATAAATTCAGTAATCCTAAAATTTTGACAATTATTTTGAAACTTTTATCTCTTTTGTTTATTTCTGCAACTATTTTGCTTTCCAAAGCTTCTTGATAGTTTGAGATGTCCCCTAGAGCATCACTTTTAATAGTGCATGATTCAACAACACCCAAAATTTTTTTTTTATCGTTATTTGTTATTATTATATATTCTCCAAGTCCTATTGGTTCTTTTCCTTCAAATATTGCATAACCCGTATTAGTGACTCCTATGACTACCCCTAAAAGATCATTATTAATCGATAAGTGTGATAGAAAAGATTTTTCGATATTTTCCATAATAATAAATTTGGTGTCGTTTTGGTGTTATAATTTTTTATTATTGTCTAACTTAAATATGACTAAAAATTTACATAATTTATATAGTTTTTATTACTTTGTCTAATATTTATTGATGTGGTAGAAAAATGCTGATTTTAGAGATATTAAAAGAATGTGCTAATAGTGTTTACGAAAATACAAAAAATATTATTGGAACTGTTGAAGGACGACAAAAATTTGATGTTGGAGCCGGAGGTGATGTTTCAACTAAAATAGATCTAGTTGCTGAAAAATCTGTTTTTGATACCTTAAAGAGAAATAACTTTTTACCTGATGTAATTGGAGAAGAATGTGGATTTGTAAATGGCAAAGACCATGGATTAATTGTAATGGATGGAATCGATGGGACCACAAATGCGAATTGTGGGTTGCCATTTTATTGCTGTTCTCTGGCTTATTCTTCTGATAAAAAATTAGATTCTGTTACCGATGCTGTAGTATTTAATCTTTTATCAGGTGATGTTTATTATGCATCGAAAAACAAAGGTTCGTATGTCAATCAAAAGAAGTTAGATCTAACGAGAAAAAGTATAAAACCTGCAAAAGATATGATTGTAGGTCTGAATATCTCTGGTTTATCTGAAGAACTTTTCATATCTATTTCTAAATTAGTATCTGCAGTTAATCACATTAGGCATTTGGGTGCTAATGCTCTAGAAGTGTGTTATTTTGCACAAGGTTCAATAGATGCTTATGTCGATTTAAGGGATAAAATTAGGCCCATTGATATGGCTGCCTGCTATTTGATAGCTAAAGAGGCTGGAGGATTTGTTTTTGATATGGTTGGAAATCAATTAAACTGTGAATTGACTGTAGACTCAAGAATGTCTTTTATAGCTGTTTCAAATTTAGAGATGTTTAACTTGTTATTTAATTTGTATAAGCAAGGCGGCTAATTGATAATATAATTTTTAGTAAAATATGGAATAAATATGCAAAATTTTTATCAAAAAATTGATTTAAAAAATTAAAAGTGATGTTTTGTATAAATCCGTATAATATTTAATAAGTACTTTTTTTGTTATTATGTTTGTGATCTTTTTCCTAAAAAAATATAAATGCGAAGAGGATGGCGAAAAATTTGAAAATTATGATGAGTTAATTGAACATGCTCGAAAAATCCATCACCGTACTATATTAAAGTGTAGTAAATGCAAAAAACAGTTCTATCGCGAAAAAGATAGATTCCGTCATGTCCATGAAGAGCATGGAAAAGAAATGGATTTTCGAGCTCACAAACATGAACATAATATAAAGAAAGGATAGTAATGGGTAATGAAATATATGGCAATCCTCAAGAAGTTTTGCTCCTTAATTTAGATAATTAATTTTGCAAAATCACATACCTAATCGCAATGACGATTTAGTTTATTCCTTGTAGATTATATTTTTTGATCAACTTTGATTAGTTTCTTTTAAAAATATAAAGTATAAACAAAGGGAAATTTTATATGTATCAATTCTTGGCAACTTTTTTTACTTTAATATTATTTGGTTAGATGAATTGTGGTATAAATCGTATTCATTTGTAGTGAAAATGTTCAATTTATTTAATTTTGTTTCTAACAATTAGCATATAAATACTGTTTACAATATGGACATTACTGCAAAAGTCTTTTTCATAAAAGTTACTTTCTGCTGTTTTACTTTACTATGGTATAGATATGAATTGACCATTTTTAAAAAAAAATTATATTTTAATTGTATCTGGATTTGTTAAATATGTTGTGAGCTGAAACTATTGTAAAAGATGCAATTATTATACCTAATACATTTCTGGATGTTTCATTGATATTTGGAGTGCTAAATAGTACTGAATGTCCTGATACAATATAATAATTGTCTAGTAGCCAAAATATTAGCGTACCCCAACCTACAATTCCAGCAACTAGTGCTCCTAACCTCGCTCCGTATCTAATAAAATATATTGAAAAAA
>JBQCGN010000077.1:0-2805 GCA_051955655.1 Candidatus Nitrosocosmicus sp.
AGTTAAGATAATACAAGGAGCAATAGTTGCAATATCATCTTTCCTAGTAGTATCAACAATATTGAGAAGAAACATGTTAGAAAACAATCCAATAAATACACATAAAAGAAAAGAGTCTGCTAAAGAAGGAAGAGAAAATCAAAGAAAACAATAACTTTATTCTTTTTCTTTATGATTAATAGACCACTAAAAGATGATTATTAATATTTCAATATGATGACATATTTAGTTAATTGATTTTGTGTTCTACATTATTTTGATTTTTTATTTGACAAAATTATTTCATTTATGTTAAAGCCTATATAATTATTGGTTGTTATTTTAGTAGTAGATTAATGAAATACACAACAAAATCAAATATGATTTTGGTTGCAGCATTTGTATGTTTAGCATTATCTTTTGCATTTACAAATATCTATTATTCAAGTTCCTTAATTGCAAATAAAACAGGAGAGGGAAAATACCCATCAAAAATAATGTTCAAAATCGATGGAATAGATTACTCTGTTAAAGAAATCCTTATCGAGATTATTACAAAAAGTGGCCAAAATATATCTAAGATAGTTAATCCAACATCTTTTTTAAACCCTGAGGATGACGAAAATGGAATGATTCAAATTCCATTACAAGTTCAAAAAGGTCTTTTAGATATGGGTATTCCCTACACTGCCTGTGTTAAAGTAATTGAGGATTCGGATAATTTTGGTAACAAAATTTCCTGTCAACATCTCTATTTAAGCTATAATAATGATCAAGATGAAATCGATTTAACCAAATCTTCTTCTATTGCTGAATATAACCATAACAATAATACAATATTAAATGATAATGAGGAGTCTAATACTAATTCTAGTGGCTATGCAATAATAAGACTTTCATTATAGGTCAGATAAAATTTTCTTAAATATGGTTAAACAAAATAACTTTGTAGTCATTTTATTTGTAAATTTTTCAATTAGAAAAAGCCACTTGATTTATTGCTATATTTACTTTTGTTATTTACTTTCAAATCGTCTTTTATTAAAATGCAAACCAAAATAACGTAATACCGCACTATAAATATGCAATGCTTTATAATCATTAGTTTAAAATGTTAATCAAAGATCTAACCAATCTTTATTCTGAAAAAGGTGGTTGAATCTCTCTTATACTAAAGTTTTTTATATCTACATCTTTTGCATTATCCCATCTGAATGTTGCAATAGGGCCGCCCCATGTTATAATTTGATCAGGTGTCCCACCACATCTTTTACCTGAGCTCCCAAAACCTCCTGAATCAGTAAAACTAAATACTCTTTTCCAGTTATTATTTAAATTTTCATCCAACCATATCTCTAATTTAACTGCAGTTTTATTATTTAATACAAAATTATACATTATAGCTTTAAAACCAATGAATTTTCCTAAAACAGAAGTAGTAGTAGATGTAGAGTTACTTTTTGAAAATACATATGACACATGCCATTGTTCCTTTGCAATTTTGACACTTTTGCCATCATAATTTAAGCCTTCTTTATAAGATGTGCCCTCACAAGGAATAGAAATCGTATGGTTCACACCTCTTGCATACCAAGTCCAGTGATTTGTATAGTCGCCAGAATTAAACTTTACAATCCCTGTCATCTCTATATTCTTCCAGTCGTTTGGAGATTGCATATATCCTTTTGATTGAAGAATAGTTTCATTAAGAGTAGATATCAGATTGGGATGAAATCCAGCTGATGTATATACATCATATCTTACTTTTGAACTATTGGATTTCCAACTGCCGTCTGCATTTTTTGTTAAAAGCGGCGGAAATGTTTGGGTATCATGATTAGGATCAGTCATATTCATAAACCACTGCTCTCCACCTATTTTTGTTGGATAAATCTGTGTTATGCCAAATCTGTCGGTAACACCTGTCCCTATTGCAAATATGAATGAATTTAAATAAATTATATTTGAGAGAAAAAGATATATCAAAACTAACAAAATTGTAATGGATAAAGAAACGATCATGATCTTTATCATTTTCATATAGAAAAAGCATAATAAATTTTGGTAAATATTAATTACTACGTCAAATACTTAATAAAATAAAAGATGAGGTAAATAATATTAAGTCCTGAATAATTATCACAGTTGACCGTGAACAAGTTTTTTCTTTTTTTTATTGCACTTGGCCTGTATCTTGTATGGGTATTTGCAACTTATATTTTAGAGGGAAGAATTGAACTTTTACATCGCAATGATCCTTTCGCAAGGATTATATATACAGTTATAACAAACATGGTCATAGGCACGGTAATTGCCTTTATTTCTATTAAATACGCAATATCGTCTACAAAGGAATTTGTAACTCTCAAACAACTTGGATTCAGATCGACAAAATACACTGTTGCTTTAATTGCTATTACAGGAAGCGTTGGATTTGCCCTTTTCTTGATTCAGCACCCAGCATCATTAAATTCCATAGTAATAATTAATGTATTTTTACAAACCCTTCCCGGATCAATTGCAGAGGTCATGGTGTGCTGGACAGTCGTTGGAGTGTTTTCAGAATCTTTGTCCAAAGGCAGACTTGGGAAACTCGGTGCCATATCTCTAGGCATTATTGTGTCCACAGTTCTTTTTGGAACTTACCATTTTGCTCACAGCAGTCCATTTAACCAACCAAATACTGTTATCTTTTTGATGCTGCCTGGATTACTAACAAGTATTATTTATTTTGTTGGACGTAGTGTTTATGCAACAATAGTGTTCCATAATTTTCAGGCGTTGTTTGGTGTTATGGCCTCTGTTCAGACAACAACATATTTACTT
>JBQCGN010000078.1:0-12155 GCA_051955655.1 Candidatus Nitrosocosmicus sp.
TAAAGCTGCTATTTCGCTTATAATGAATATAAAACCTTCATCTGTATATAACATATGGGTACCGAATGCATCACTTAACATATTTAGACATCATGATAATGATCTCTCTCTATGTGGATTAAATGTGATGAATATGCGCAGGTTTGTTACAGATTATTGATGTTTGTTTGTTATTTCTTTAAAATTTATAAAAGGCATCATTTTTTAGCAAAAACCTTAAATTAGATATAAATTCATTAAATCGCAGTGAAAATACAGTATATGGCTTTTTCATCTCGTACTAAACTTATAATCTTTATTCTGGGTTCTATAGCTGCAATCGGTATTTCAAGTGTTCTCCAAATAGTTTATGCTCAGGAGTCTGGAGCAACTGTTTTTAGAAGAGTTGAGATATGGGGCCTATTTTATAGAGGAATGATTGCTGCTTTTATGGTAGGTGCAGCTGTAATGGGTGTTTGGATTTATGTAAGCTATCGATTTAGAGAATCACACAAAAGGTTTAGGGTCTCTGACTCTTCTTCTGGAGTTAAAACAGGAGGTAGCAGATAATGGGTCATAGTACCTCTGAATGGGCCTATGTAGGCGTCGTTATAGCCCTACTGGTTTGGATAGGTGCAGAGTCATGGAGAGTTGAACATACATTAGAATTTGCACCACCTAATTCTGAAACAGTTCGAGTAATAGGTCAGCAATGGTTTTGGTCTTTTCAACATGCTGACGGAACTCAGGAGGTAAACGAGGTTCATTTGAAGGCAAATACTCCATATAGATTTGAAATTGTTTCAAATGATGTAATACATGACTTTGCTGTGCCCGATTTTGCTATTCTTTTGGATGCTGTACCTGGAAGAGTAAATACAATGTGGAATGTATTTGATAAGCCTGGTGAGTACCTTATAGAATGCAGAGAATACTGCGGTCAGGGACATCAAAATATGAGGGCCAAATTATTTGTAGAGCCTGGCAATGGGACATCTACAACAGGTACAACAGCTTCTTCTACTGGTGGTGAACAACCTGCGGTATCAACTGGAACTGGATTTGAGCGTGTAATAAAGCCCGGTTCCAATGCTACGGTATCAACTGGAACTGGATTTGAGCGTGTAATAAAACCCGCAAATATGACAAGCTCAGCATCAGGGGGAACTTCGGGATCATCATCATCGGCGAACAATTCATCCTCACCTCCCGCAGCAACTACAACAGGTCCAACATTAAAGATACCATCTGGTGCCTCTACTCAAGGAAATCCTTCTTATGATCCTGCAACACTTACTGTCAAAAAAGGGGATGTAATTACTGTTTCAAATACTGATAATACTCCCCATACTGCAACAAATGGAGCCACTCCTGACGACCCACAGGCTGGAAAACTGTTTGATACAAGTATAATAATGCCTGGAAAAACTGCACAAATAAAAACAGACAGCCTTGCACCTGGAGATTACAAATTCCATTGTACGGTACATCCATACATGGTAGGTACTCTCACGGTTAAAGGCTAAACCTTTTTTTATGATTTTTAAAAATTATTCCTAATTTTACAAGTCCATTTTAATTTGTTTGATTATTTTATCATTATTAGAATAGAAAAGTTCCTAAAGTAAAAAGAAAGAACAAAAAAGAAAAATAATGGATAAATAAAAATTAGATATGTAATTGAACTGATTTTAAAAAATTAAAGTAGAATTTTTGCCATTTGTATATTTCAGTTCAAGATTATATTTTTGTTTTTTGAAAAAAACCAAATACTTTTATAGACTGGATGAAAATATGGCTTATAGAGGTGCTATACTATAAAAAATGGTATTAGAATTAAAAAAGCCTAGACCAATATGGGAGATAATTTTTTCTACTCACCATACTGATATTGGCTTATTATATATGATACTTTCGCTTACTGCTTTAGCTGGAGGAGGAATTCTGGCTCTGTCTATAAGAAGTGAGCTATTTTTACCTGGTCTGCAACTATTTTCAGGCCAAGCTGATTTTGCAAGATTTTTCACTGTCCATGGTACTACAATGCTATTCTTATGGGTAACACCATTTGCATCTGGTGTTGGTAATTATTTAGTTCCAATAATGGTAAGATACAAAGATATGGCATGGCCAAAGCTAAATGCCATTGCATTTTGGATTATACCTCCATGTTTTATTCTAATATGGGCAGGATTTTCAGATATGTCATGGAATGCTTATCCTCCGTATTCAATATTAAAAGCACCCGGTCCTGCTGCTGATATGTGGATATTTGCACTAAAATTACTTTCAATATCCTCGGTTCTTGGTGCAGTGAATTTCGTAGTTACTATTTTAAAGATGAAACATCCTGATTTGCCTTTGATGAAGATGCCCCTTTTCTGTTGGGCTATATTAGCTACATCTTCTATGTTGATCACTGCGATGCCGACCTTTTCAGCGTCATTGATAATGATGTATACTGATAGATTAGGAGTAACAGGATTCTTTAATCCTGATATGGGCGGCGATCCAATAGCCTATCAGCACTTATTCTGGTTTACATTCCATCCGGAGGTATACATCTTCTTCTTACCATCGATCGGTATGCTGTATGAAATAATTCCGACGTTTTCGCGCAAACCTATATTCAGCTATTACTCAGGAGTTATCGCTCTAGTGGTAGTTGCAATTATAGGATTTGGCTCTTGGGCTCACCATATGTTTGCCACAGGTATGACGTTTACTGAAAAAACCGTATTCATGGTTGGAACTTTGGCTGCGATTCCACCGTCGGCAATGCACGTCTTTAACTTTATGGCGACAATGTGGGGTGGTAGAATAAAGTTCGCTGCTCCTATGTTGTTTGGTGTAGGAGGACTTGCTTTATTCTATGCATCTGGTGCCGGAGGAACTGTCAATACTGCAATTCCATTGGACTTTTTAACCCATGATAGTTATTGGGTTATTGGTCACTTCCACCTAATATTGATGGGAACCATCTCCATGACCTTTACCGGTATGGTATACTATCTATTCCCATTAATTACTGGAAGAATGTACAAAACAGGATTGGCAAAGGTGCACTTTGTATTGACTCTTACCGGTATAATATTGGTATTTGGAATTCAGCACATGCTGGGATTGTACGGTATGCCAAGGAGGGTAGTAGACTATCTGCCTCTGTACCAGTTGATTGTAATGAATCAGATAGCGACAGCCGGTGCATGGATGATTGGATTTTCATATATCCTATTTGCCTATAATATGGTAAAATCCGCAATGTATGGAAAACTGGTAAAGCCAAACGATCCGTTCGAATTAGCTGTAGGAAAGGAATACTATTATGACTTCGCACGACGAGAGCCACATCACTAGAACAAGTCCAGCCCGTATGGCAAAGGGGTTGATCATTGTATTTGCCCTTGTTATCGGAACAGGCTACTTTACAATTACAATGTGGCACTTTACCTCCAGCTTTCCGCCACCTGTTTCAGCACCCCCGCCTACACCTGCTGCCACACAGGGAGCAGGTGCTGGGGGATCAGGAGGTGGAGCTACCGCTGCAACAAAACCCGGGACCCTTACCATACCCGCAGGAGCGTCTACTCAAGGAAATCCATCCTACTTGCCAGCAACACTTACTGTCAAAAAAGGGGATGTAGTTACGGTTACAAACACTGATAATGTTCCACATACTGCAACAAATGGAGCCACTCCTGACGATCCTCAGGTTGGAAAACTGTTTGATACTGGCCTCATTTTGGCAGGAAAGTCTGCACAAATAAAAACAGACAGCCTTGCACCTGGAGATTACAAATTCCACTGTACGGTACATCCATACATGGTAGGTACTCTCACGGTTAAAGGCTAAACCTTTTTTCTTTTTATTGTATTTTTAAAATTTATATTGTTTTGAATATCACTAGTACATATAGATAGTAAATGAGATATGACAAATTTTTACAAATTTTTTCTCTAGTTACTTTATCTGTTTTATTTGGTCTGATGTTTATGGGAGGATATGTTAGCTCCAGTGGTGTTGGGTTGTCTTGTCCAAAATGGCCTCTATGTCCCCATGGGCTCGTACCATCCGCCGAGTTTCTAATCGAATATACTCATAGAACTATTGCTGCTACCACCGGTCTCCTAGTATTTCTTACTATGATCTTTGTAGTTAAAGGAAAAAATACTATGAAATCTACAAAGATTTTTTCTATAATTGCTGCTGGGGCAGTTGCTGGTCAAATTGTTTTAGGAGGCATTGTGATTACTGAAAAGTTGCACGCCCTTTTAGTTACTGCACATCTAGGATTAGGACTGGTTCTATACAGCAGTCTAATATTTGTTGTAATAAATACATTCTATACAAATAAAAGACTAAATCTGTCCTCCTCTTTAACTACTTCTTTAAAAACTGATAGTAAACCACATAAAGAAAAAACGTCTATTAAATATTTTACAAATAAGTTTGGTCTCTAAAGCCGAGAGTTATTATGAATTTTTATACTACTATTAAAAATAATTTGTTGCTGTATCATAAAGAGCCCATAGTCGTTTCATCTTTTGTTTTTGTGATTTCCTTTTTTTTCCTTATTTATTTAATTAATGATTTTTCTGCGGTTCAATTTGCAGAAGCTCATTTTGATCATTTGGCTCATAATAATGCTGCTGGATTTGGCATTAGCGAAAATTATTATGTAAATGAACAAACAGATCCAGAGTTTCCAAAACCAAATGAATTATCAAAGATTCAATTTAGTGTACAGGATAGAAATGGTCATGATGTAAAAAACATTATTGTTATGGTAGAAATTTATTATTCAAGTGGCCAACAACGAATTGCTGTTTTTCCGTGGACCACTCTTACCACAGGAGATTTTAATGTTCCTTTCGTCTTTCCAAAGACAGGAGAATATCAGATTGTAATTAGTATATTAAATAATGGATTTAATTCGAGTCAAATAATTAATACTGTTCCACCACCAAGAGCTATTTTAAACGATAATACCAATTGTAATTGTGAAAGAGGTGTATTGAATGCCTCGGTAACTAATAATGCATTTGGATCAATTTTTCTAATAACTCTCTATCTTGCAATATTTGGTGCTGTAGCAGTATTAGGAGCGGTTTTGTTTTGGATGTACTGGAGTAGAAGAAAAAATGCTCTGTTTAGTGATTATACGAAATATGATTTTATAAAATATTTTGTACTGCTTCTTGCTCTTGGTGCATCTGTAGTTCATCTTGCAATATTTCCAGAACATGGTGCTCTGAGATTGGAATACAGTATTTTTTTACTCTCTGCTTCTGGAGCGCAATTAGCTTATGGAATAATATATATATTATTAATTTATTCTGAAGAAACCACTACTGATAATCGATTAAAAAAAACCGATAAATTACTAGTGACTAAACAATACTATAAAAAATCCTTAGTTCTAAACCTATTTGGACTGGTTGGATCGCTTATTCTGATAGTATTATATTTGTATTCAATTACTTTTGCTCCGCCCCTTTCTCCTAATGGCAGACCAGAAGATGTTGATTTGTCCGGAATAATAGATAAATCACTAGAGGTAATTTTGGTAATTGGTATTTTAGCCTTGATGAGATATGAAAGAAGGAGGTATTTGTATACCTTTAGAACATCTAAATTAAAGAAATTCTAATATGAATTTGATCAAAAATTTCTTTAGAATAGTCAAAACCTATTTAATTTCTGTGTATATTTTTATTCTATATTTGATTGATCCGTATTTATATTATGTTTTGTAATTTTAGTTATGAACAAGTTAAAGAAATTAACTTTTATTTTTGTTTCAATAACCTTTGCCATGTCTTTGTTATCTATTATGACACTAAATGTTTTCTTTATATTCGGAGGTCTTACTAGTTTTTCTTTGTCTTTATTCTATGTGTATTTGAACAAAGCCAGACAAACTTTTAAAAAAGATTTGTTGGAAAACCTAAAGTAATTTTAAATTATATAATATAACTTTTTCTCTTTTGTGTTTATATATTTTATTTTAATTGATGAACTTTTTTCCTTTTTTACCGTGCTATATTTTATTTTTTGTTAATTTCGAAAGTAGGATTTAACTGATTAATAAAATATATAAAATTTTATCGTTGAAATATGTTGTTAAGCAAGATTTGGTTATGATAAATTTGTTTTAGATGTACACAATAGAGTTGAAATTAATATCAATATCGTCCTATTAATGGAAAATCAAATAGATCTATAGTACAAATAACTTTTGCATATTTTAATATCAAAACAGATAAGGTTAGTATAATGAGATGATGGTATTCCAAAAAAGATTGTTAATATATCTCCCTTTTGTTATGGTTATGCTTTATTCTTAATATGATATAACATTTTATTGTATTTCTTTTATAATTAAAATGGATTAAAATTTTTGTGGTAAATTTCTATCTGTGATTCTTTGATGAGGCTGTTATCTCTTCCTTGTTTACCAATCCATGAATAAATATTGCATATCCTATAATCGCAACAAAAATAGATCCTATTTCTATGGGCTCCATATTGTTACCCCATCCTGCCTTTGCAGGTTGAAATTCTGTAGGTTTTGCTACACTATTTACAACTATATATCCTGTAAACAGAGCACTGGCCGATCCTATTATTAACAATGCTAATCCGATTCCTAGAAATATCCCTCGTTTCATCCAATTCTATCATCTCAATTACATTATAAATATATTTTGTGATATATAATTTAGGGAATCATTTTGTTTTAATAGAAAAAGGAATTTTCTCTATGATTGTCTGTCTATCATTACATTATTTATGTAGTTATTCTGTTCAGTTATTTTTCAAATGCTAATATTTTACTGATAATAAATAACAATTTGATACAGTTTTTATGGTTGATCCATATTCTATAAGAAAAAATTAAACTATTCTTTTATTTTTATTGTTTTGCTTCTTCTTTTATGCTTATTAATTTCTGAATTATCTTTTCTGCTACTACTGTTGAAGCCAACTCTTGGCCTTCTTTAGTCTGCGCTCCTATGTGAGGGGTACATATTAAATTTGGCAGATCAAGTAATTCTTTATTTTTAGGTGGTTCTACTTCGAAAACATCCAATGCAGCACCGGCTATTTTTTTATCTTTTAATGCATTTATTAATGAATTCTCTTCTATGATTTCGCCTCTAGAAGTATTTATTATAAATGCGGAGTTTTTTACATTTGAGATAGTTTCTTTATTTATAAGATGCTTTGTCTGTTCTGTAAATGGCACATGACAAGTAATAAAATCTGAACTTTGCAATAGCATTTTCAAATCGGTTGTAATTAGTGAAACTTCTTGTACAAAACCTTTGTCTATTGGAACTATGTCATATCCTATTAAATTCATTCTTAACCCTCTTGCTAACCTTGCTACATTCCTTCCTATTTTTCCTAATCCTATTATTCCTAAATATTTTCCTTTTAGTTCTGTTCCCATCAGATTTTTCTTAATCCAATTACCTTTTTTTGTCTCATAGTTTGCAAGTGGTATGTTCCTACTTAACGAAAGCATTAATCCTATTACTAGTTCAGAAACAGCTGTTATTGATGCTTCTCCAGCATTTATAACTTCTATTTTCTGTTTTTCTGCTTCTTCTGTATCAATATTGTCTAATCCGACACCTACTCTTGCTATTATCTTTGCTTTACTTGCTTTTTGAATAACTTCTCTGGTAATTTTGGTTCTACTTCTAACAACAATAACATCATAATCATTAACACTTGATATTAACTCACTAGGAGAAATTTCCGGAAGATAATCTACAACAAGACCCGCATTTCTTAAACTTTTTATTCCTGATTCGTCAATTGAATCGCATATAATTATTTTTCCTTCGATATTCATATTTGCAATTTTTTCTTTCTCAATATATTGATTACTTTTTTATGATTTTTAAATAATTCATTATATCTAATCAGTTATCTATATTTGATTAATTTTTGAATCTTATCTATAATATGGCAACAATTCTGTATTCTTTAATTATTTTTTTATTATGTTAATACATTCACTATATCGGATAATTCTGTTCTGAATCTATGTTTATTATAAATTTATTGAAATATGTTTTAATTCCATAGTGTTTCATTAGTTGATACAATCTTCCATTGCCCTTTTCTTCTGCATTGAAGGCACAATTTAAGCTCTATAGTTTGCTCTATGGTTTTATTTAGTTTTGGTTTTGCTAAATTTTCTCGCCCGCATTCGCATTTAATCAAATGATACATTATTACATATTATTACGCAGTGTATTTAAAAGTTTATCTTATTTATAAAATAAAAAAGTTATGTGATCTTGAATAATTACTTACGACTACACTTTTCTTACATTTCTTCATTTGTTAGACAAAAGTAGATTTGACTCCGCATTAAATAAAAATATTTATAATGTATAACAGTGTTATGAAGGTCATGGCAACAAAAGAATTGGATATGGATTACAGTAAGTATGATTTTAAAGATTCTACCGAAGTTTATGCCTATCTTAGTAAAAAAGGGCTTTCAAGAGGCACCATTGAAGAAATAAGCAAAATGAAAGGTGAGCCAGAATGGATGCTTGATTTTAGATTAAGATCTTATGATGTGTTTATGAGTAAACCCATGCCAAACTGGGGTGGAGATCTTGGACACATCGATTTTCAAAATATATATTACTACGCTAAAGCTGCTGGCAAGTCGAGCCAGAGTTGGGATGATGTGCCTGAATCTGTTAGGAATACATTTGAAAAATTAGGTATTCCTGAAGCTGAGCGTAAATTTTTGGCTGGTGTAGGTGCACAATATGAATCTGAAACTGTTTATCATCATTTAAATGAAGAACTTGAGAAACAGGGTGTGATTTTTGTTGATACTGACACTGCGGTAAAAAAATATCCCGACATTTTAAGAAAACATTTTGGAAAAATTATTCCTCCTGAGGATAATAAATTCGCTGCCTTAAATAGCGCCGTTTGGTCAGGTGGTTCTTTTATCTATGTTCCTCCTAATGTAAAAGTTGAATTGCCACTACAAGCCTATTTTAGAATAAACGCTGAAAATATTGGCCAATTTGAAAGAACCTTAATTATTGCAGATGAAGGCGCGGAAGTTCATTATATAGAAGGATGTACTGCTCCTGTATACTCTTCTGAATCTTTACATTCTGCTGTGGTAGAACTCGTTGCAAAAAAAGGCGCGAAAATAAGATACACTACAATACAAAATTGGAGTAAAGATGTCTATAACTTGGTAACTAAAAGAGCCTATGCATATGAAAATGCTACTGTTGAATGGATTGATGGTAATCTTGGAAGCAAATTAACTATGAAATATCCTGGCGTTTATATGATGGGAAAAAACGCCCATGCTGAAATTATTTCAATTGCATTTGCAGGAAAAGATCAGCATCAGGATGCTGGTGCCAAAGCTGTCCACCTTGCTCCTAATACTACCTCTAGAATTGTAAGTAAGTCTGTAAGCAAAGATTCTGGTAGAACTACTTATAGGGGATTATTACATGTCGCAAAGGGTGCAAGTGCTGTAAAGTCAAATGTTAGATGCGATGCACTATTACTCGATGAATTTTCCAGAACTGATACTTATCCATATGTGGAGGTTAATCAGGATGATGCTACAATTACTCATGAGGCAACAGTAGGCAAAATTGGTGATGAACAAATATTTTATTTAATGAGTAGAGGATTCTCAGAGTCTGATGCATTGAGTCTTATCGTAGGTGGATTTATGGAGCCTTTTACAAAAGAACTTCCTATGGAATATGCAGTGGAACTAAATAGATTGGTAAAAATGGAAATGGAAGGTTCAGTTGGTTAATGAATTTTCTTAATATTTTTTTTTGATATTTTATATTAGACTTTAATAAGAATTATTTTATGCTATCTCTATCTATAATTTCAAAAGACAATTTTAAGCAAATTTTACCAAATAAAGTTGTTGAACCAGAATGGATCTTAAATAATAGAAAAAAAGCAATATTGAAATTTTCAGAATTACCTCTCGAAATTTCTCCTCTATACTCAAAATATACTGGCTTGAGCCATTTGGATCCTAAAAAAATATTTTTTTCAGATCATCAATCATCTACTTTATCAAATGATTTAAAAACTAGACTCGATGAGATAAAATCTGCTCCCAGTTTAGTTATGCTGGGTTCATCAATAATGCATATTCATATTCCAGAAGAACTATCAAGACAAGGATTAATAATATCCAGTATTGAAGATGCTTTCTGTAACCATCAGGAATTACTAAAGAAATATTTCGAAAACAATGAAAGCAATTATGATGAAGATCGTTTCCTTGCTTTAGGATTGTCTTCTTTTCAATCAGGGTTTTTTATATACATTCCTAAAAATATGACTATAACTGAACCCATTAGAATTGTTTATTCATTAAGAAATGATGGGTTTTCTTCAATTTGTAGAAATATTGTTTTGTCTGATGTAGGATCTAAAGCAACAATTGTACAAGAATTGTACTCTTCCTCATCATCACCATCACCATTAAAAAGTGACCAGCTTGTTAATGACAATGGAAAAATTGATAGAAACGATATACAACAATGTTATTTTGAAGTTTTAGAATGTGGTATAAAACCAACAGCTGCGCTTGAGTTTATAACACTACAGGCGATGGACTTATCGTCCGTAAATATCTCTAGCAGAAAGGCGTTTGTCGAACAGGATGGTAGAATGTCTTGGTACTCTGCAATGCTTGGAACCAATTTATGCAGATATAAGATAGATAGTGTAATGAAAGGACCCGGTGCTTCTTCTGAAGACGTTGACATAATTTTTGGAACCGAAAAACAACTCTTTGATATTTCTTCTAATCTGGATCATCGCGGATTTAGTACTCGAGGAAGAGTAATGGTTAAATCAGTAATGAAGGATGAATCTAAATCTCTTTTTAAGGGGATGATTAAAATAAGAAAAGACGCCAAAGCTTCTGAAGCCTATTTAGCGGGTCACGCAATACTTTTGAATAAAGGTGCTCATTCTGATGCAATTCCTGGATTAGAGATTGAAACAAACGAGGTTAAAGCTACTCATTCTGCATCTGTATCTCAAATAGATGAAGAGCAGATATTTTATTTGATGTGCAGAGGGCTTGATAGAGAAAGTGCCAAACGAGAAATAGTCCATGGATTTATAGAACCCTTGTCAAGAAAGATGGATCCTTTTGTTCGCACATGGATAAGCTATTTGTTTGAAAACAAGTGGACTGGCAAACCGCTTTTGCTAAAAACAGATGAAGTTATGTCCGGAATCTTGGAAGTCGAAAAAAGCAGATATAAGGAAACTGCAGATATTTTTGAAAAACACTACAAGTATAGGTAAATAACCCCCAAAGTAGACACTAAAATATATCCTTTTTGTCCTATCATAAATAAATAGATAAATAAATGAACAAATAATACTTAATTTCTATGTCATCTGAAAGTTGGATCGATATTTCAAATTTTCTTAATCTGAAAAATGGAGAGATGTTTGATTTTAATTACAATGATAAAAAGATAATGATAATAAATATTAATGGAAATTTTTACGCCTCTGATAGAATTTGTACTCATGCTTATGTTGATTTGACTACTGGAATTTTGAATGAATCGGATAAAACTGTTACCTGCCCGTTACATCTTTCTTCTTTTGATATTAAAAGTGGTAATGCCCTTAATCTACCTGCTGAAGAGCCATTGAAAATTTATAAAATTAAGAGGGAAAAAAATAGACTGTTTATTTTAATCTAATTTTATAAATTAATAATTTCATATTATTAAAACAGGCTCTATAAACTTCGATTTAATTCCTTATTGTAATGATCCAATACAAACAATTTCAATCGATTCTTTACATCGATTTAACACATTTCTTTCTTTTATATGGGAATTGTCATCAAATTGAGTTCTGTCAGTAACATACTGTATTGCATTTAGCCAATACTTTTTATCGATATTTTAAAGGATTCTTTATATATATAAAAATATAATTTTTATCTTATTAGCTAGGGGTCAGGGTTCTTGATCAATAAACTTTAATATATGATCTAAAGCTCCTTTAATCGTATGTTCCTTTGGTTGGCTATATGTTAAATTCCTTTTCTTTAATTCTTCTGATGTTTTTGGACCCAGAGAAATTATTTTTCTAATTCCTAAAT
>JBQCGN010000079.1:0-4418 GCA_051955655.1 Candidatus Nitrosocosmicus sp.
ATTACAAGTTTGAGGTTAATAGTCAATCCTGATACCTTCAGTATAGAGAATGCAAAAAGAACCTTAATGTCTGCCAATTTATATGGTATCAATGTTGATCTTGTTATCATAAATAAGATAATGCCGATGAGTATCTCTGATGAATACTTTGCAAATTGGTCTAGATCTCAAAATTATAAAGTACAAGAGGCAAAATCTAATCTTTATCCTTTGATAACTAGGGAAGCGAAATTGTATGGAAAAGAATTACGAGGAGTTGATATGTTAAGAGAACATGGCAATTTAATTTTTAAAACAGATGATCCTTTTAAAATATTTTATTTAGGGAATGTATTTGAATTTATAAAAGAAGAATCTGGCTTAATAATTAAACTTAAAGTGCCGTTTACTGATAAGGAAGACTTTGAGATTAAACGTTTAGGTGATCAGCTTTCAATAAAGATAAAGGGTCAGATTGGCTATGTTATTAATGTAGTTCCGTTACCTATAGCAACCATTGGAATGAATATTGCTAGCTCAAAATTGGTTAATAACGAATTGAACATTTTTTTTAAAAATAATTGATAATAGATACTTTATATTAATCATATATAGTTTAAACAATAATTAATTTAAAGTAATTATTTTCAATTATTTTTAAAAAAAATATTCAATTCGTTATTAACCAATTTTGAGCTAGCAATATTCATTCCAATAGTTGCTATAGGTAACGGAACTACATTAATAACATAGCCAATAGGACCCTTTATCTTTATTGAAAGTTGATCACCTAAACGTTTAATCTCAAAATCTTCCTTATCAGTAAACGGCACTTTAAGTTTAATTATTAAGCCAGATTCTTCTTTTATAAATTCAAATACATTCCCCAAATAAAATATTTTAAAAGGATCATCTGTTTTAAAAATTAAATTACCATGTTCTCTTAACATATCAACTCCTCGTAATTCTTTTCCATGCAATTTCGCTTCCCTAATTATCAAAGGATAAAAATTAGATTTTGTCTCTTGTACTTTATAATTTTGCGATCTAGACCAATTTGCAAAGTATTCATCTGAGACACTCATCGGCATTATCTTATTTATGATAACAAGATCAACATTGATACCATATAAATTGGCAGACATTAAGGTTCTTTTTGCATTCTCTATACTAAAGGTATCAGGATTGACTATTAACCTCAAACTTGTAATATTAGGGTTTATAATTAAGCTAGATAACTTTTCAAGTTTAGTAATTAAACCCATTTCATCTTTTAGTACACCGGAATTTGGAGAAATCCCATAAAAACCTGAAAATGGTTGAAACATTTTTGCAAAACCACTAAATACTCCAGTAAATCCAGTCAATTTTCTGCCTATACTACCCGCTAATTTTGGAAAATAAAGGTATCTGAGTGCTTCACCTGACGCAGGCATATCTTATACTATAGCATCATAATTGCCATGATTAACCGATTCCTCTATCTTTAGAAGCGAAAATAATTGAGTCATTCCAGGAAGCATAGCAATCTCATAAGATATTGTTTCATCAACACCTTTTGAATAAAATACAGAGGCCAGATAATTTAAAATTGATTTAAAATATTTAGATATTTCCAAAATTGGATCCACCTGGACTGCATACAAATTATCAATAATTTTTTTTGGTTCATTTCCAATGAAATCAATTTGAAAAGCGTCACTAAGAGAATGAGCTGGATCAGAAGACAATAATAAAGTATTGTAATGGTTATCGGCAAGTTTAACCGCAGTAGAACATGAATTTACAGTCTTTCCAGTTCCGCCTTTTCCAGTATAAATTATAATTCTCAATATTCGACTTATTTTATTGAGGGTTAATAGTATATCTGGTTGATCATACAAGAATTTTCTTAAAAAGGAACAAAAATTTACGTATAATATAATATTATTGGAATATATTTAAAAGTTCGATATATCAAAGGCAATAAGTATTTTATAAAGACCAAATAATTAAAGCAATATTTAATCCAATTTAAAAAGATATTAATGGTTTTTTTGATAATTTTTCGACAATATAGAACATAAAAATAATTTTGGCCATATATAGTCCCTCAAATGATAATCAATTAATTGTCTAAAAAACAAGGAAAGAAAATATCAAAATCTTTGAAAAAGGAATAATTTGTCCAACATGACAAAATGCTTATTGTATACAGAATTTTCCGTATTAAAAGTAGGTATATCGGATATTAATAACTTTATCCTACTCCACTTGGTTGTTGATGTTCTGAATGCTCTAGTTTAATATGTTCCTCTCTTTCTTCCTTGGTATTGAAAGACAATCCACAAAACTCACAAGTATTTTCAGAAGATTTAGATGATGACGAAGACATATCATTTAATATCTATCTAAAAATATAAGCATTTGTTTATTGTACAACAAGTTTAATGTTCTTTTTATTTATCTTGTAGGGTATAAAATCAATCTTAGTTTATTTTTTCTGAAATTATTTTTTTCTTTTCTTTTAATGAAAATACAGAGATAGGGTTTGTAATGATAGACTACCAAGATTAAAACGGTTAAACAATTTATTAAAATTTATAAAGTTAAAATCGTTATTTTGACTAATGCATTACCAATGAGTCCTAAAGATTATTTTTTGATATTAGAATCTTTTATGAAATAAGCAAATAACTCCTAGACTTTATCATCAAATAGAACTTGAAAATCAGAAAAAAATTGATTTGCTTTGATATCCACATATTCTTGTGCTGTTTTTTTTAAATATATCAGGGTTTCTAACAAGAGCATTTTCAATAAATGTATTACTCTGGGACGTCCTTCCATTGCAAGAACCTTCCTTTCGAACTCTAATTCGCGTTCAGTTTCTGCAAATAAAACATCGTTTGAATTGATCTTATTATTACTATTTTATTCATATCACGATTAATAGCTTTACCAATTCTTTGGATTCATAAATATTTTCCAATTATGTATCTAATAGCGAAATTGTATAGGATATAAAAAGATGTTTCGAATATTTCTTCAAAATTTAAACCCATCTTCATTATCCTTTTTTCTTGGTATTTGTTGTTATTGGAATTTTTTTTACAGTTTTTCAAAAACAGAGTCGTTTAAATGAAAATATTGACCAACAGAATTGATAAATGATATTCACGTTGAGGATTCGATATATTCAGATAATATTTTTAACAAATGTATAGATTCATTTAATATGGATACTCTTTTGCTCCTACGATAAACAATACCAATGGACACGCAATTAAATTGCATATTACAAAGGCGCTGATGTCTCTGTTGTAGACTCAAGTCTGCCGTTGGATATATTTTGAAAAGTCATAAATCTATAAAAAAGATTAAAAATATAATTTCTTGTTCTTTGCAATATTCATATAGTACATACTTGCCTTTTATTTAGATGAATCAGATTCGAATTTTTACTGCCAGTAATCAAATATCAGTCATGGAAGAAGTAAATGAATTTCTTAAGGATTTAGAACAAAATAAACTAATAGATATAAAATACTCTATGGTAGTTAAAGGTAATGAGATATTTTATTCGGCTATGATGATGTATGAAGAAGACGAAAATAATGATAATGAAAACTTAGATACTTTTGAATGATCAGTTATTTTTCATCAATTAGAAAATATATTGTGCAATAGATCAATTTATTCTTGCACAATGTAGAAACTATTATGGATGAAAAATTCAAAGGGTTTGACATTCAGATAAATACAATGATAATTTAAACCAAAGTCAGGGGATTTAATCTATGTCAAATAAAAAGATTAACCATTATTGCTAGCATTGTTTAATAGCAAAGGATAATGAGTCAATTATTTTTTATTTCAATTAATGAAAATTGCAGTATATTCTAAAATGAAATGAAATTGCATATATCAAATCTCAACTAATATGCATATGCACCATCAGCAGGTCTACATTGATTACACAAAGTAATTTCTTTATCTGTATTTGATTTCTTTATAGTTTTTACTTCAACATTTTCCATTCCACATTCATCGCATTTTCCTTTCATAATATATTATTATTAATACCAAAACAATATTAACTTTCTATTCCCGTCTTGTTTATCATCATCATTCTCAAACGTTAAATTAATTGCGGATCCGTTGATTTGGAATTTTTGAATAAATATAACATATTAATAATACGCGTAGTTGAATGGACTATATTTTTACAAAGTCGTATTTACTTTAAACTCTCAGATGCAATATTTTATAAACATTTAACTAATTTTTGAAAATCACTTTAAATATTTGATCTCTAAAGTAAATGATCATTCTGGTTCAGTATGTATTATAACTCTAGTAGCCTCAGTATTTTCTAAAATTCGGTTTTGTATATCTGTTGCAATTTGGTGAGCCTTCACAACAGACAATTTCTTATTTTCTTGACTGCCATTTGGTAG
>JBQCGN010000080.1:0-2650 GCA_051955655.1 Candidatus Nitrosocosmicus sp.
TAATAGGCCTTATTTTGATGGCTTTTGCAGTATTTCTGGCAAGAGAGAATAAAGAATTACTTATAGGTGAATCAATATCAAGAAGAGATTATAGAAGGATCACCGCATTAATATCTAAAATACCCGAGGTAAATAGGATAATTTCAATCCGTTCTATGCATCTTGCCCCCGAGGACGTACTAATAGCAATAGAGGTAAGCTTGGTTGATAATTTGGATACAGATAAGATAGAGTCCGTAATTGACAACATAGAAAATAAGGTAAGAGAGATTATTCCTTATGCTAATCTATCAAAGATATATGTTGAGCCGGAGCGAGATAACAGTAGCAGTAATAGATACAAGAAAGACCTTTGAAAAAGGTATAGTTCGTTACTATGTCTAATGCAAGAAAAAAATAAATCAAACTAGATCCACGGATTTACTTTCAATCAGTAAAACTTCTGGAAAATTTTGTTAAAGATTCAAAATACTTTGATAACCAAGGTAGTATCGAATTCTATGGGGGGAAGTAAAAAAATTAAAATGTATTTACAAATGATACAAAATTTTAAAAGATAGATTGGAAAAAATATCAGATATCAATGCCAAAATACAGACAATTCCAATAGAAGAAAATAACTACCGGGTACAATAAAGGTAATTACTGGAGAAATGATTTCTGATTGCTTTAGTAAATGTAATATCTATTTTGGAAAAACAAAACAATCAGTTATCTATTAATTTAAAACAACATATCAAATCTTTATAATAAATAAAGATAAAAGTATTTTTAAAACCAAAGACATAACAAAGGTATCATGAGTAAAAACAGCTTATTATAATATAATATTAGTTAAAGTATCATGAAACAACAGGTAAGAAAATATTAACTGGCTTAACTAATAGTAATTAATTTGTTTGTTTAGTTGATATTATAACATAAAATATTGTACCAATTACAATAAAAAGGTTGAATTTCGCATCTCAAGTAACCTGACAATCAAAAAGGAGATAAAAAGTGATAAAGTGAATATGAAAAGACATGTTCTTGCTGAGTTGACCTGCATTTTTGTCTAACATGTAAACATTATTTTCTTAAGACTTATCTCCAAATAAAAATAGCACACGGATAATCAAAAATTAATCACGCATATGAACCTCATAAAAAACTTAATGAGTTATACAACGCTATGATGATTAGTTTGGGTAGATAGAGAAGAAAGACTTATCTCTGTAGTTGGAATTAGATTTATGGAAAAGAATCGCCAAAAAAATAAATCCTTTTATGATAGGTTATATATCCGACAAATTTCTTGGATAAAAAACTATTCTATTTTATAAATAAGATTTTCTTGCAAATTTACAGAGCCATTAAAGACATCAAATGGATAATTTAAATCATGGTCTGCTAATTTAGTTAGAAAACTTAACAATTATGAACATCTATTTAAATAAGCATATGATACCTAATCATGCAAACACCAACTTCCCTATGCACGATTTAATTACAAAAAGATGGAGTGCCAGAGCGTTCTCTACAAAACCTGTTGAAAAAGAGAAACTGCTTTCCATTCTTGAAGCAGCAAGATGGGCACCTTCTTCCCATAATGAACAGCCATGGAGATATATAGTATTTACGAATGACAATCCTAAAAAACTAAATGAAGCACAGTCGGTTCTATTGGAATCAAATTCCTTTGCTAAACGAGCGCCCATACTCATCTGCGCAATCACTAAAAAAACTTATTCTCATGATGGACACTACAATAGGCTCCACTTTCATGATTTGGGTGCAGCAAATGAAAACATGTTTTTAGAATCTTTTAATCAGGGATTGATAATGCACGAAATGGGCGGATTTGATATAGAAAAAGCCCGAGAATTTTTTAATATTGGCGATGACTATGAGGTAGGAATAATGATAGCTATCGGATACCAAGGAGATGACAAAATTTTACCTGAAAAATACAGATTAAAGACGTATTCTACGAGGAAAAGACATTCATTATCTCAAATTGCATTTCTTGAAGAATTTGGTAAAGGAATTATTTGATAAACTTTTTTCAATCTATTTAATGGATTTCTCAAAATTAATATTGAATAGATGTTTTCAATTTAGTATTTGATCACTGTAAAGGAAATAGAATATGATGATATAGATAAAGGATTTTTAGAGGTTTTAGATAATTTAGTTTCAACTAGTATCGATAACGAATTTGCTAAAGAGATATTAAAAGAAATAAAATTAAATCCATTACATAGCATTTTTGTTGCAAAAGATGATGAACACGATATAATAGTTGGAACAACCACTTTGCTTATCGAACCCAAATTCATAAACAGAGGTATGAGAGTGGGGTATATCGAAGATGTTTCAGTCAGAAAAGGATATGAAAGGTTAGGAATTGGACGGCAAATTATAGAATATGCTACTAATAGTGCTAGAGAAATATATAAATGTCAAAAGGTGTTATTATATTGCTCAGAACAAAATAAAACATTTTATGAAAAATTAGGTTATAGATTAACAAGTAACACATATGTTATGAAAATAGAGTTCTTTGATTAAAGAGTTAGGCATAGACAGAGAAATTAAAAGAGGGTTTTTTATAGATATAGTAGTATTAAACCAAATGAGACAAATAATAATGTGCATTATATGCATGTGG
>JBQCGN010000081.1:0-8833 GCA_051955655.1 Candidatus Nitrosocosmicus sp.
TTTTAGAAAGGATGGTTAAAGATAACATTATAAAAATTGATGAAAAAAAAGTGAAAATTAGGTTAAAAATAGAGAGGAAGCAATGTACAAAATGTTTTTATATAAATTATTTATGGGAAAGTGAAATTATTAAATGCAAAAGATGTGATTCATCGGACTTGCGAGAATTTCCGCCTAAAAAGAAATCATTATAATAAATCAATTTAAAATTCTTCGAGCTAGGTTAATAAGTATGATAAAGATCTATATAAAATTTATAAAAGGTCATGATAAATGCTCATACCTAGTCACATTAAAGGATTGGATGAAGTCCATAATGATAATTTGCTGTGGGTAAACATAGATAAACCTACCAGAGAGAAAATGGATGTTATAGCACGCAATTTTGCAGTTCATGAACTTAATATTGAGGACTGTTTATCTAAAAATCAACTCCCAAAAATTGACAGATATGATGATCACATATTCATAATTTTACAATTTCCTACTACCCAAAAAGAAAAAACTGCCCCAAGATTTAGTCAACTTTCTTTATTCGTAGGAAAAAATTTTCTCATATCCATTCACCAAGGAGATTTAAGGCCACTGGTTGAATTATTTCAATCATGCAAATACAATGACCTTAAAATTAGACAAAATGTAATGGGTAATTCAACAGGATATCTTTTGCATAGTATTCTTGATAGCCTGGTTGATGATTTGCTCCATATATTAATGAAAATTATAGGAAATATTGACGATATTGAAGATGCGGTATTTGATGATAAGGTAGCTGTCGTAAAAGAAATAACAATACTCAGAAGAGAAATAACAACACTACGTAGAGTCATGTTGCCTTTGAAGAGAATAATGATAGAAATAACCTCAAGAGATGTAAAAAAGTTTTCAAACGAATCTGAAGAAGAAGATCTTATATCTTATTTTGACGACGTAAATGATCATATCTCCAAAGTGTTAGAGGCATTGGAAGAGTCAAAAGAAACTATTGAAATTTATAAAGATACCGATTTTATGCTAAGTACTGAAAAAACCAATAAAATTTTGAGTTTCTTAACCATTTTATTCACGCTATCCATACCAGTAACAGTTATAGGAACATTTTTTGGTATGAATGTTCCCATTCCAGGAACAGTAAACTCAACAGACAAACCATTTGGTTATATACCCTTTACAATAATTCTTTTTGCTTCTATAGCAGCTGTTGTTTATATGATATGGTTATTTAAAAGGTTAGGATGGATAGATAAAATAAAAGACTAGTAATAAACGATTAATGTTATCAGGTTCAATTTATATTCGATTTAATTATACTAAAAACCCTTTTCGATGAAAACTCTAATCAATAATTATAGTAATAAAAATTATTATTCCCAAAGATTTCATTCTAAAGGAAAAAAAGTGGGTTATTCGAGTTGATCTATCTGAAAGGCCATATTTAACAATAATCAACCCGCTGTAGACAATTTGACGATTTTATTCTCGGGTTATCTTTTAGTCATTTACTATTAATTTTAGATTTTAATCCCGTCTCATTTTTTTCCTATTACAAATCTAGAAAATATTTAATGGGGAATATTAACCTCATAACTTTAATTATCCTTTATCATAGCTAAAAAATAGAAATTATGAGCCTGTCAGAAACAGATTATGATATTATAGTAGCAGGTGGAGGATTAGCAGGCATGATCGTAGCTTCATCTGCAGCTTACTATTCCAAACAAAGATTAAAGATATTAATAATTGACAGAAATCAAATAGAAGTTCAAGGTAGAAAAACAATTTCAGGATGGATTTGTGGAGACGCGGTTGGGAAAAATACGGTGGATTACATGACAGACAAGATAAAAATATCGTGGGGGACCCCAGAAATAGAACATCCAGTCAAAGGGGTTGTTGCCTTTTCACCAGACCATGAAACCAAAGTTTCTTTTGATGGCGAAGGATACATTTTAAATAGAAAGCTTTTGCCCCAAAAGCAATTAAAAGAAGCAGAAAATTTGGGCGTAGAAGTAATTAATAATACAACAATAAGAAAACCAATTGTAAATAACAATTTTATTGTGGGTGTAGAGGGAGAAAATACAAAAACAAAAGAGATCGTAAAGAAAACTGCCAAGGTGGTTGTAGATTGTACCGGCGTTACATCAGTTCTTAGAACAAATTTACCAATCAAGTCATTTATACAAAGGAGAATAGATAGGAATGATCTTGAATCTACTGGCAGATATATCTATGATTTTGAACCAGAAAACTCAGAAGAAGATAAAACCTTTTTTGATCCAGATTATTGCATAATACATCTAGATCAGAAATTAGCACCGGGTGGATATGGATGGGTATTTCCCAAAGGAAAAAATAAAGTAAACATTGGATTAGGCGTTCAACAAAAACTTTTTGATAGATTAAATAAAGAAACAGGCAATAAAAAGGATTTGAAAAAATTAATTGACGAATATGTTAATGTGAATCCAGCTATAAAAAATCCAAAGATTTCAAATGAAGAATCGGATATTGGGAACGAGTGGGGAACTTGGCAAGTTTCTGTAAGAAGGCAAAATGATTGTTTGGTTGCTAATGGATATGTAATGGTCGGTGATTCAGCATGGATGCCAAAACCACTTGACGCTGGAGGTATAGGCCCAGCGATAATTGCGGCAACCATAGCAGGAAAGGACATAGTAGAAGCAATTGAAAATAATGATGTATCTGAATCGGGTTTGTGGAATTTTAATAGAAATTTTATTAATGAATATGGATACAAGACTCCGGGGTTGGAAGTATTTAGAAGAATGCTTCAAAAGCTAACCAATGAACAAATCAATTATGGTATGAAGCACTTTTTATCAAAGATGGATATAGAAAAAATAACTCAAGGAGAGCATCCTGTTTTCAGCACTGTAGACAAAATCGGGATGTTAATAAGAGGCACACTTAATAAAAAATTAGCAGAGGATTTGAAATATACAGCAAATATGAATGAGACATTAGTAAATCATTATAAAAACTATCCCGAAACTCCAGAAGGTTTTGAAAATTGGTCTAATCTGCTACATAAGCATTTAAATGAAGCTTTTACAAGATTCGCCTAATACCACTAATTCCTTTTGATACCAATACTTAATGGTTTTTTAAAAAAACATGCAAAATTTTTAATTAAGTTTGAATTCCTTTAGATAAATTTTTAAATTGATTTAAGAATGAATTTCGCCGATATTCTTCTGTCATAGTAATTCGTACATCATCGATAATTCTCTTAGAAACATCAAATTTTTTTCTTATTCCAGGAATTACGTTATCATAAATAGAAAAAGGATATATCAGGTTATAAATAGATTGCATAATCTCAAATAAAGATATCGAAAAATCAAAATCATTTTTTCTTAAATAGTCATATATCATTCTTTTTATTTCTCCAATACAATCCAATAATCCCGTAACATATGCATTTAAAGAAACATTTAAAGAATTATGATCACTTAAATTAGATTTTTTTTGTATAATTTCTTTTAGTATAAATGCTTCAACATATTCCTGCTCAGCCGGCCACAAATAACGTTCTAAATCGAAAATAATGTGTTTCTTCAAGTTTTTAATCAAAATCGAGGATTTATTTAATAGAATTTCAGCCTCAGAAAGTTCTCTTTGATGCAAAAGTATTATAGATTTACTACACAATAAAGTAACTTCCCTAGTTTCTTTTATTAAAGTCTCTCTATTTGATTCTAATTGTTTCATTTTTTCAGAAAATTCATTTAATGTTGATTGAACATTATCAAATTTGACTTTATAAGACACCATAGTATAACAAACAGCACAATATAAATAGTAGATCAAAACCATCATTCATCTAAACTTAAAAACAAATAAAAGATAAATAAGAATTTATTTGATTAACCAATAGAAAAGACAATCGATTGACCAACGTTCGCAGAAGCAGAGGATATAATTTTGAATATAATTTGGTAAAAAAATTAAATGTTGGAAAATGGACAGCGAGAAGACTTGGTGGTTCTAGTACTGGATTGCCCGATATAGTTGCTGTAAATAATTCAGAATCCATTCTGTTATCAATTGAGGCTAAGTCTGGTACGAGCAATAGTATTTACGTACCTAATGATCAAATTGGTAGATGTTTTTTAATAACACAAATGTTTCGAGCATATAGTAATAGGCATGTTATATTAGCATTTAAGTTCATGAGAAAAAAAAGACAAATGATAGATGGAGAAATAATTTATAAATCAAGACAAATCAAAGAATACTACAAAATAATAAAATTTAAAAAAGAGCCAAAAAGTTTTCCAATTATCAAATGCAATTATAATGGAGATACATTTGCCATATATAAAACCAAAATTAAAAAAGTAAAATTAAAAAACTTCCATATGCCATTTAAATATTAAAGGTATTTTAAAGTAGCAAATTTAAAATGGATATTATAGATAATATTAGAAATGATAAACGTATTATGGAAAGAAGGATGGATAAAACCATTACAAATCGAATCTTTGCCATCTGAAAACTGCAGTATTTGTAAAAACAAATTCAAAAATTTAGATTTCGTAACTTCTTGTGAATATTGTAATATAGAAATGGCTCACGATTATTGTGCAAATAAACATATTATATCTGATCACTTTGATGATTTGGATAAAAAAATAGAAAACCACAGAGAAAAGAGATTGCATTCATTTCAATAGAAATAAATTAATAATGATTAATTAACTGTTTTAGATTTAAGATAATATATCAGTGAGCAGTATGGATAAAGAAGTAAATCAGTTTCAGAAAGGATTTGAGCCCATAACTTCTGAACAAATGTATAGTATTGAAAATAATGGAGAAAAAATAATAGGAATGAAAAAACTAATAATGATGGAAAATGCAGGGGCCAAAATAGCAGAATTTTTACTAAATTCATATAATAATAATTTAATAGATAAGAAAATTGTTTTTATCTGCGGCTTAGGGAATAATGGAGGAGATGCCATAGTTGCTAGCAGGCATATTTCTGCATATCTATCCTCAAAAATCTCTTTGATTGATAATAATCTAGTTCTAATACTTTTAGGAAAACCTGAGCAGATTAAAACATATGAATCTAAAACAAATTGGAATATAATAGAAAAAATAGAATCGATAAAGAAAATATTATTTAACAATGATAATAAGAATGAGATCGAAATGGAAATACAAAAATCAGATATCATCATCGATGGTCTGCTCGGAACAGGCATAAAAGGAAAAATAAAAGATCCTTACTCCGATGTAATAGATTTTATAAATAAACAAAAATCAAAGTCATTTATTTTAGCTGTAGATATACCATCAGGTTTAAATCCTGATACAGGAGAAATCACGGACAAATCAATTAAAGCTGATGTTACTATTACATTTCATAGAATAAAACATGGCCTTTTAAAAAACAAAGAACAAAGTGGAGAAATATTGCCAGTTAAAATAGGTATCCCAATAGAAGCTGAAAGAGGAGTAGTATAAAATGGCAAAAATAGAACAATTTTTAGTAGGTGAAATGGACAACTTCACATATTTAATAATTGACGAAAAAAATAAAAATTCAATTATGGTTGATCCATCATGGAACCTTGAAGTTATTTTTGATTACTTGAAAAAGAACAATATCATTAATAAATTTGTTATTAATACTCATTCGCATTTTGATCATGTCATAGGTAATGATGAAGTGGTTAATACAACCGAGTCCAAAATCATACAGCATAAATCATCACCTCTAAAAAAAGACATGGAAGTAAATGATGGTCAAATAATTAAATTTAATGATATAAATCTGAAAATAATTCACACACCAGGACATTCGCCTGACAGCATGTGCATATTAATTGATGATAAAAAAATATTAACTGGAGATACATTATTCGTAGGTAGTTGCGGAAGAGTAGATCTTCCAGGAAGTAACGCCATCGATATGTATCACAGCATATATAATAAAATATACAACCTAGACGAAAATTTAATCGTGTATCCAGGTCATCATTATGGTAGTACAAAAACATCAATATTGAGGGATGAGAAGAGAAATAACTTTGTTTTTAAATTTCAAAATCAAGAAGAATTTCTAAGCTATATGAACACATATTAATGGAATTAAAATATATTCATCTAAAAAAATAGACATATATCAAATAATAACAACCAAATAAAATGTCTTTTAGATATAATAGAATTGCTTCAAAAACCGTATCTTTTTATAAAAAGGGATGAATAAATATAGACTTTGATCGATATATAAGCAAAGTTTTTCAATAGAAAAGATATAGATTAACAAATGGCTAGCTCTTTTGTAAAAGTTATTGGATCTAAAGGTAGTATTGATACAATAGAATGTTTTAAAACAGACAGGTCATCGTTTTTGTTTACAATATCACATACCGAGACTGCTTTAATACCGGGACTAACTATTGCAGGAGCAAATACGGAATTAATAAAGTATACCCCTGCTGCAGATGCAGAATACATTTATTTTGGAAAATGTAAATGCATAGATACTATTCCAGCAACTCCGGATGGAAAACCAACACCTGCAATAATCACAAGAACAGCACTTGAACTTGCAAATATTCCTGTATATGTAATAGAAAGCGGTACATTAGTAAAGCCAATAATTCCTTACATTAACACAAATTCAAAATCAGGAAAAAACATAACTATAGAAAGAGCTCTAGAATTGGAAGACGCGGTATCAAATTACGAAATGGGCAAAATGATAGGCAAACAAGTATCTAAAAATAACGAGTTGGCGATTATTGGTGAAAGTATTCCCGGTGGAACAACCACTGCATTAGGAGTATTAATTTCTTTAGGAATTAATGCGCTTAATAAAATTAGCAGCAGTATGCCAGAAAATCCACACGAGCTGAAAAATAAAGTAATAGAAAAAGCATTTTTGAAATCCAACATAAAATTTGGAGATCTATCCGATGATCCATTTAAAGCAATTTCATTTTTTGGAGACCCAATGATGCCAACCGTTGTAGGTATGGTAAAAGAGATCCTATCTAACAATAAAAGAGTTATATTGGCAGGAGGTACTCAAATGTGTTGCATAGTAGCAATATTAAAGAGTCTTGGGATCAGATTTAACAATAATCTGTGTATAGGTACAACTTCTTATATAATAAATGATAAAAAAGCAGATCTACTTGGCATATTAAGCCAAATTACAGACAATGTACCTGTAATGTATTCAGATCTAGGATTAGACAAATCAAAGAAAAACGGATTAAAATCTTATTCTTATGGTTTTGTAAAAGAGGGAGCGGGAGCAGGAGGAATTGCAATTGCAGCGCATTTAAAAAAAGAGAATATTAATCAACACAATTTTATCGACAACCTCGAAGAGAATTATTTTAAGACAATAGAAGAACCAATTCTATTAAGACAAACCGAAGGGAAATTTAAAAAATCATAAATTAAAATCCGGTATATGCTTTTAAAAATGCAATCATAATTTACAATATATTGCTAAGAAACGCCTTTGTTTCTTGTATGATATCAGATAATAATTGTAGATGAATATAATTGATATATCATTCCCTTAAATGGATGCACAATATGCAAAAGATTATCTCATAATGAAAAATCTAACTGTTAGAAGTAACAACATATAAATATAAAAGTGTGATCAGTTAGTCGGCACTTTTTATGGGATTTTATGATAAAAAAATTAAATCCTACGTGGGAACCCAATAATAAAATAGATTCCTTTTAAATTAAATACTTTAATTTAAATACTTTAATTTAAATACAGCACAAAGAGAATTGAAAAAATATGGTTGAAGCAGAAAAGGTAAGAGGCAGCATCTTAATCGCTATTTCATTAACAGGATTTTTGTTATATACATACATCCTATTTGGCACTGAATTTGGAATAATGTTAATGAAACTAACTGCTTTGACAATAATTGGGATTATTTTTTTTATAATTGGATGGATCGGTTTTACATTAACAACAGGAAGAGAAAAGAAATAATAAAAAGGTTGGTTCATTTTTTAATAAATATATCAGTAACAGTTTGATACAGCCTTGGTCCAACAGCCCTGACTATTTGAGTATGTTTTATTTGATAATCATATTTAGAAAATAAGGAGTGAATATATGTTTCCGATTCACTAACCACATTTGATTTGAAATCGCTTTTTATATGAGAGAAAAAATGAAGGTAACCACCAGAAGGTTTAAGACAGTTTACAGAAACATCGATATATTCAAAAGCTTTCTCTGGCAACGGCATTAGAATTCTGTCAGATTTATCGACAAATTTCTCAGACATCAAGACATCACGGGCATTACCACATATGGAAATAATACGATCTTGAACTTTGTTTAACTTTGAATTAAGATTGCTCAAAATATATGCATCCAAATTTGAATCGATATTGTAAATAAGTACAGGAACTTTTTTTGCAATAATAATGGAAAAGGTTCCTATTCCTGCAAATAAATTAAGAATTTTCTCATTTGCAGATACAATATTAGATATCCTATATCTTTCTGTAGATAAACGGGGTGAAAAATAAGAGCTTGCTACATTAACAAAAAATTTGCATCCATGTTCTCTATATGTAGTTACATATTTATCTTCTCCAGAAATTAATTCCAATCCCCTTAATCTATATTCACCGCTTACTGCAGTATTTTGCAATAATACCGTCTTTAAGTTTGGAATATTAGAGAGCAAGGTATCTCCAATGGTTTTCCTTTTTATCAAAAGGGAATCAGGAATTTTAATTATTGCAATATCTCCGATAATGTCAAAAGAAGAAAAAACTTCGGAAACTTCAGAATCTAAAA
>JBQCGN010000082.1:0-2635 GCA_051955655.1 Candidatus Nitrosocosmicus sp.
AGGTCTTTCATCCATAGGAGATATAATAGAAGAAAACGGATTTGAGGATCAAATATTATCGGCAATATTCAAGTATAACTTTGGAAACAGAGCATCATTTTTTGAAGATAGTCAAAAAAAAATTACATCTAAGAATAAGAATCTTTATTTAATATACAATTATAAAACAAATAACTTTTATCCTTACATACCATTAATTGAAAATAACAACAAGCACCAAAGAGATACTACAAGTGAGATGCAAACATTGTCAATACTTAAAAACCTAATCGAAGTCGAGATAGATATAACAAGATGGTATCCCATTTACGATATCCCATTTTGATCTCATTGACTATTCTTTTAATAAAAAGTAATAATCAAGTACCTATTCATTCCATTCCATCTGCTCAAACATATTCTTTATTACTATGCTAATTTAAAGAAAAAACAGATTTTAATACATATCAATTTTCTAAAATTACTATATATCTTTAATAATTCCCTCCCCTTTGAATACCTTTCGAGCTACTTCCAGTGTAATATCCTTTCCAGGCAGTATTATATCAGAAGTGACTATTTCCTTGGAGTCAATAGGTGTCCCTTTTTGCTTTACAATAGTCTCTAAAAGCTTTAGCTTACTTTGAAATTCCGGCTCTATAGAATCATTGTTTTCTTTATTTTCAATCAAATTTACAATCCCATTATCAATTTCGTTTAATTCATTTAAAACACTATTATCTATAGAAAACTGGCCGTGACCTAATATTCTGACAACTTTTTTTTGATCGGAAGGATTAGTATTATAACTCATGCTTTACAATACTATATTTAATATCTATACCTTTTTATAAAATTCAACTAGTTTTACTAAGACTTGATTTAAGCTCTGCCAACTCGTCATCGACTTTACTTTTCATTTCAGTTTTTTCAAGATCTGTTTCTATTTGATCTTTATTATCAGTATAATCAACAAGCGATCCTGAATCTATCATATCGTCAATAGCCATGGCCCTAGACTTCATAGCTTCTGTTTTTTCTTCTGCACGACTCATTGCTACGCCTATATCAGACATTTCTTCAGATATTCCAGTAATGTTCTCTTTTATTCGAACTTCGGCTTCTGCTGAAGAATATTTGGCTTTTATTATTTCTTTTTTTGATTTGAATTCTTCAACTTTAATGGAAAGTCGCTTTTCTGCATCTTCTAATTTATCCTGTTCATTTTGGATGGACATTATTTCATGATCCAATTCTTTTACCTGCGCTTGATTAGCATTTTTACGTTCAAGAGCAAGTGTAGCAAGATCATCTCGTCCTGCTTTAATAGCAGATTTTGCTTGCTCTTGCAATTTGTTGATATTTTCCAAAATTCGAGCTTTTTGCATTTCAAGTCTTTTCTTGGAAGCGACAACTTCTACAATTTCACGTCTTAATCTTTGAATAAGCTCTGTTTGTTTTGTTGCAGAATAATCCAAAGCCTCTCGGGGGTCTTCATATTTTTCTAAAACTTTATTCACTTTTTGCTTTAATAAATTGAGAAATCTATTTGAGAAACTCATTGAACTAATATATCATATGCAAAACAATGTTTTAATCTTTTTAAATTGTAAAACATGAAATCAAAATAATTCGATCTGTAAAGTAGTATGACAGAAGAAATTTATGTATTTAAGAGAAACAATACAATAAGATGAAAGCTTATGATGTAATGTCAATAGATATTGAAGCTGCTAAAGAAAACGCAACAGTTTCAGAAGTCGGAACAAGATTGATTTTACGTTCTATTAACGGAATACCCATAATAAATGATGATGGAAATGTTATTGGAATATTGACTATAATTGACATTCTTCGTGCCATCAGGGACAGCAAGAATATAGATACACTTAAGGCAGGAGATATAATGACAAGAAATCCTATAGTCATAGACCAAGAGACAGATATGATAGAAATGATAGACATTATGGATAAAAAGGGAATTGAAATGATTCCAGTAGTCGAGCAAGAAAATGACAATAGGCTTATTGGAGTAGTATCAAGAAAGGATATAATAGAAGAAAAGTTCAATGAAAGATTCGTAACTATTGGCATGAAAAAAACAGTTACAAAAACTCTTGGTCAATAAACTGGTGAAGTAAAAGATTTAAAATTGAATTGCGCCAAGTATGGATTCAACATCTATTTATTAAATCCATACTTTGTAGTGTATCATTAGTTAATGCAGGTATAGATATCCATCAAATATAGGACTATAAATGAATATTACCAAATATTATGCCCATTGCATCATTAATACGAAAGCAATAACAATGGTATAAGATAAAATAAAATATTAGGAAGAATATTTTTTTTCCATAATTAATATGGATTCATAAACATATGAAACCATTTTGTCATTTATATTGTTTAATCAATAGGTTATACTCATTATTTAATATCTACTAAAGGTAAGCTGAATGAAAAGGAGGCGCCGGGTTCATCTTTATTGTTCTCAGCCCATATGTTTCCACCATGGGCTTCAATAATATTTTTTGATATATATAATCCAAGTCCAGTACCTTGAAAGGATTTTGATGCAAATTTTGTAAACAACTTTGGAAAAATATCAGGACTTATTCCGGCGCCAGAATCTTTTATGGTAACAATTACATTT
>JBQCGN010000083.1:0-2534 GCA_051955655.1 Candidatus Nitrosocosmicus sp.
ATTTTTATTTTATTGGATCTCTCAATATCGCTTTTTTGGATTTTAAAATTTAATATTAAGATATAATAATAGTATTTCTACAGTCATTTAGATCTTATACAAATTTTCCATTGTAAATATGTTTATAACATACTATATACTAATTAATATTTGTGTCCTATGCGTTATCTTTAAATTAGGAATTATATATACATTGTTGTAAATTGAATTACAATGGCAATTTCGAGAAAAGCCAAGAAGACATTGATAATTCAAATAACAAATTTCCTTTTGGAGATGAGTTGAAAAAAAGTGTAGATTATAATGATTGTACTCAATCTAACTTTGAGAATATCATAAATTGTCCTCTTAAAGAAAAAACAGTTGTAGTATATGGTGAGGATGAAACTACAAAAATAATATTACATGCATTAAATAATTCAAAAGAAAGGTGGGACAACTATGCAAATTCTAATGGCCCTACAATAGCAATTGGCTTGGAGCAGTTAAGGAAAGGAATGAAAAATGCATATAAAAGAGGAGTCAAAATACGGTATATTTCTGAGATAACCACTACTAATATCAATTATTGCAAAGAATTAATGAAGGTAGCTGATCTCCGTCATCTAGATAATGCAAAGGGAGGAATGGCTGTGAATGAGTCAGAATATATTGCAACAGCCCATTTGCAAGAAGCAAAGCCTGTTTCTCATTTGATATACAGTAACGCAAAAGAAATAGTGGAACAACAAAAACTAGTATTTGAGAGTTTATGGAACAACTCAATTGATGCTGAGCAAAGGATAAAAGAAATTGAAGATGGATTTGAGCGAATAGAGACTCGAGTATTTTATAATTGGGATGAAATAAATGAAAAAATAAAATCACTAACTGAAAATTCTGAAGAAATTTTGATCTGTTCAAATATGGGCTTGTTACGATTAGTTTACAATTCTTTTTTTGATTTGTATCAAAAAATAATGGATAAATATGATAGAGGCTTTCATAAAGGTGTAAGATGGATTACTTGCATATCTTCTAAAGAAGATGTTGAAACAGTTAAATTATTTATGGACATTGGAATAAAAATTAGAGCAATAAAAAACCTGTATCCATTAAACTATATGATATGTGATAAAGTATTTTTTTCTAATATTGAAGAGATTGATAACAATATAGAGAGAAAAATTATTAATAGCATGCTAATAAGTAATGATACCTTATATGTTAACCAATTCAGAACTGTATTTGAGGATTTGTGGAAAAATAGTATTGATGCTCGGGATATGATCGAGAATATTCAAAGAGGCATACACCCCGAAAAAATAGAAATCGTATCAAGAGCAAGTAATGCAGCGAGAATCTATTTGGATCTGCTAAAATCTGCTCATAAAGAAATATTGCTGCTTTTTCCCACAACAAATGCTTTTTTGAGACAATTTAGATTAGGTGTAATTGATTTAATATCTTATATTGCTATTAAAGAACATATAGTAGTAAGAGTATTGGTGCCAAAAAATGAACAAGTAGAACAATTAATAGCGAATACAAAAAGTCGCAGTAAATCTTCGTATGCTATAAATAGTATCGAGTTTAGGCATATTCAACAGCTTTTAGAGACTAGATCTACTATATTGATAGTTGATAATAAAGAATCATTTATTATGGAATTAAAAGATGATACTAAAACAGTATTTCATGATGCAATAGGATTGTCTATATACTCTAATAGTAGACCAGGCGTATCATCTTATGTATCTATTTTTGAAAACCTGTGGAAACAAACTGAATTATACCACGAATTAGAACAAGCAAACAAGAGCTTGAGAAATAGTGAAAAACTTCTGAATGATTTTATACATATAGCTGCTCATGAACTAAGAAACCCAATTCAACCAATTTTAGGTGTATCTGAAATAATTAAATCTGTTATAAATAATAGCAAACTGTCTCCTGCTGATCAAGAAAAAGTATTGGTAAACAAAAAAGAGATCTCTGATTTGGTTAATGTGATTATTAAAAATACAAAAAAACTGTCTAGACTTACAAGTGATATTTTGGATTTAACTAAAATAGAAACCAATTCTTTGAGCCTTTGTAAAGAAATAGTTGATTTAAGGTTATTAATGATTGATACTGTATGCGATTATAACAATCAAATTATAAGTAATATAAAAAACCATTTCACTTATGATGAAAAAAATACTTATCAAAGTTTGAATCGTGATACTAGATTGGAATATTCACAGATCGAAAAGATAGACAATACCATTTCCTTTTTTAGCAATGTTGACAAATCAAGATTTTCGCAGATCATAACCAATCTATTGGATAATGCATTCAAATTTACCGATGAAAATGATACTATATATGTTGAATTAAATAAAGAGTTAAAAAGTGGACGCCCATTTGCTATTGTAACAATTAGAGATACTGGCAAAGGAATAGATCCTGAAATAATGCCTCGGTTATTTACTAAATTTACTTCAAGGTCATTTCAGGGAACCGGTCTTGGGCTATATATTTGTAAAAGTATCGTTGAAGCTCATGGTGGT
>JBQCGN010000084.1:0-2587 GCA_051955655.1 Candidatus Nitrosocosmicus sp.
CAATAGAAATTTAGTTGATTTATTAGCTAAACCTTTTATTTTAAAATTAGACATGATTTTCAGGGTCATTTTATTAGTTTATTAATACCAAGAGAAAATAAAACGAATTTATTTTTATCGAAGTTTAACTTTGTCGATTTCTTCATCTAATATAAGATGGTGTTTGAAATAAATTAATTCATTAACAATATTTTTCTCAATCAAACAAAAATTGTATTTAACCCTGACAGTCATAAGGTATTAGATTACAAACATATCAATTACATGCCAATTGTTAATGTTAAGAATTTTAATAAATTATTCTAACAAGATAAAAATAAAAATTTAAGATATACTAATGCAAGGACAAAGTACATGTTCACCAACTTGTTGTATAATTTATATAAAAATACAGATCCACTAAAATCAGATTGTACTCACAATGACAAGTTAAAAAAAGTAAGATATATCACGGCGAATAATAATTAAAAAACAAAATAGATACATACTTTCTTATCAATGATATGTTAAAAAACAAAATTAAGAAAAATTCTAGTATTTTAAAGTTAATGTTAACAAAAATAACAACATCACTAACAGCTATTACTATTATTGTCGCATTAGCTATATTTTCAATCACAGTATTTGAGATTATAGTCGCTAAAATATACTCAGCAGGAATAATTTCCAGTAAGATTCCTTTTACACGTTTATCTGTCCCCTTAACTCCCGATGAAATACAATTTGTTCCCAATCAAATAATGTTTCATTTAGACAATCAAACTTCAGGAGCCATTGAAAGCACATCAAATGAAACAGGAAAGGATATTAGAAAATACTATACATACAATCCAAAGCAAAATACTGTAACTATATCAAATTCGACTATTTACACACATTACAATATTCAAATTCCTAATCCAAATAATCCAAATACAACATTAATCCAAACAGTAAACAGGGCATTTGAAATAAAAAGCATTTTTGCTCCAGATCACAGATTTTCTATCATCAGCACAACTTATTTTGGAGAGATTAATAAAAAGTATTCATCGACAAATGGAATAACATAAGATAAATTAATTATACAAATCACGATCCCTCATGACATAAACAAACATCAATCACTGATGGTAATTTATCCCTCAATTAATGAGTGACTGCACATTATTTCATAAATTGTTCCAAGAAAAATAAAAACAGCTATAGTTTAATCCATAAACAAATTTCTGTTTCAAAAATTCAAGATTCAATAAATCAACATGAATCACTCAATGATTAAAGTAAATGTCAAATTACTATTGACAATATTAACAATTCAAAAAGTAGAATTTAGTGACTTATAATCAAGTCAGTAAGGTCATTAGTAAAGACATAGAATAATAAACATTCTCTTAACTTTTTTTTGATTATATGATATTTGTAAAAACCTAAATTCTTTGGTTTACCATTAAAGAATGCTGAAATGCAACATAAGAATAATATAAAAATAGGAGAATAGAATAATGAGAAAATATCAGAAACTCTTTTCTATAAATTAAATAAAAAATTATGAAATTGAGAGGCGATTTAGGCGAATGACCATTTTATTCAAGTTTCCTTTTTGTAAAAAATGATAAGAAAGGTGCCAAGATTTAGAATTTGTTCAATAAAAAATATTAAAATATTATATATGAAACAGATAAGCAGAAAATAAAACAAATCGCTAATTAATCAGTAATCAAAAGCATATTAGAGAATTTAAGGACTAGCAAAACTCGATAGGGATTCTACCAACATAGATAAAATTAAGAGTATGATACCACTGAATGTATCCAAAATTAATAACAATGATAAAAAAGGACTATCAAATAATTTAAAAAATAGACCATTAAATCCGATCGTCATGTTAAAGTTAGCAGAAAGAATACGACCAAATAATCATCTTTCTTGATGAATCTAGGCTCAGCAGTGGTACAACAAATGTCCATAGAAAAAAGATATACAGGATTATATCAAAACAACAGAAATAACCCAAAAAGAGTATTTTGATATTATTGCAATAGAGCAAATATGAACATTTAAAATTACAAAAAAGTAATTTAAGTTTCCTTATTAAAAAATGTGAACAACATACCTATTATACTTTCATTATTATCATGTAGTATTATCTTCTTCCTCTTTTTTATAAACAAGCATAATTGTAGTAATTACATCACCGTTACTATTTACAAATCTACTGTGATCAATTTTTAGAATATCTTCTACACCAATTCTATTATCTGATATATAATGTTCTATTGCGTCTCCTAATTTAGCCAAACGATCTTCAATAAAAAAGCGAGTTCTTATTGTCATTCTGTATGTAATAAAAGATTAAGATAAAAAAGTATTAGTTTTTTATAAAATCAATATAGAATATAACTGGAAAATCGAAAGGGGTATGTGATGGCACTAAGACATGCAGTTCGATCTCTTTTTCCCCGGGTCATGATATTAATTAGGATGATATGTCTTTAATCCAATTACAAGATCAAGATTCACGTTAAAAAAGGCTTTTACTCGGCATAATGAAAGGCTTAAGAACATTTTGAGAGATCTAGGTAATTGTTTGAAACATCTACTAACG
>JBQCGN010000085.1:0-7848 GCA_051955655.1 Candidatus Nitrosocosmicus sp.
AATTATTTATTTTAATTAATAAGAGAATTGGTGGTCGATATTAGACCTTTTGAACAAAATAAAAATTGAAAAAATGATTTTAAATCAATGTAAATACTCAGATATGTGACTATGATTAAAAATTTCAGCCAGTATTTCGAGATTTGGTTTACGTGATATATTCTATTCCACCCACTATAACATATGATATTTCTAAAATAGAAAATATGTTTGTTGAAATAGTTTGGATAATTTTATAACATTTTTTAAAAAGGTTCATTAATTTAAAAAGAACAAATTGTCAAGATCATTATTAATAATAATGATGATTAATTTAAATAGTTTGCAGTCTTTTACATTCGTATAGTCTAAAACAATATGTTTGGTGACAAAGATGGCATTTTAGAAATAATACTTGAAAAAAAGCATCTTGCCAGCTCGCCAATTCAAATCTTTGCAGAAGCAACCAAGAAAATAGACTTTTGTTTTGATTCAGTTATGTTATCTCGTTTAAGAGAAGACGATAATTTTTGGAATATCATTAGCAAACTAAAAAGTAGAGGGGTGTCCATCAGATTTGTTACAGAAATAGATTCAGGCAATTTACAACTATGTAATAAAATAATTAACAAAGCAAATGGTAAAGTATTTCATACAAATGATATCAAAGGTAACTTTGCTATTGTGGATGAAAGTAAATATCTATGTATTTTACTTAAGGAGCCTATAACCAATGAATCACATCGAATATCCATGGATAGTCAGCTAGTCGTTGATAACACAGTAAATCAATTTATCTATATAAAAACCAAGTCTTTTGTAGACTTGCAACAATATCTTTTCGATAACCTTTGTATCAATTCAATAAGTGCAGAAGAAAAGATTCGTGAAATCAAAAGAGGGGATACAGAAAACTTTAATGAAGTTATTTTAGATCCTGAAGAAATTCTAAATACCACCCTAAATACAATATATGCTGCTACACAAGAAATTCTTTTACTGATTCCAACAGAAAATTCTTTTCATAGACTCGAATATAGCGGAATTTTAAATTCAATATGGACTGCCTCTTTAGAACGTAACGTTACAGTAAAAATACTGATATCTGTAGATCATAAAACAAACAACGAAAATATAGAAAAAAATGATATTATTAAAGAGAAAATTCAAAAAAACATACGAAAAGATCATTTGTCAATAGAAGTTCAGTATTTGCCAAAACCATTAGAAAATAATCTCATCACCGTAATAATGGATCAAGCTATCTCTTTGGCAATTGAGGTAAGCGATGACTCACAAAAAGCATTTGAAAAATCTATAAGATCTGCAGTATATTCTAATAGCGACATCACAGTTTCTTCATGCCTCTCAATATTCGATACATTGTGGATTCAATCAGAACTAGATAAGCAGAATAAAATAAAGCAAGCGTATTTTCAAATGTTCAAAGGATTTAGTCTAAAGGACGAAGTTTATACTAGGAAATGGTCGTTTAACCAAAATAAAAAATGAAGCAATTACAACAAATGTCTCCGGATAGATAAACATAAAATGATATTAAAAATTAAATAAAAATAATCTATTGGTATTATTGTATTAGGAAAGCTTATTACATACTATTAATTTTTACTTTTCATGCCAATATTTCTTGATGTCCATAGAGTGCCTTTTAGTGAGAACCATTTAAAGGAATTATCCGAGTCTCCAGTAGATGAATTTGGTGTAAGTCATGTTAATCTATTTTATAATACAGAAGCCGATATGTGTTTTTGTCTTCTTAGTGCACCAGATAAAGTCGCTGTGGAAAATCATCATGATAAAGCAGGGGTAAAATGCGAATGGATAACAGAAGTAAAAATGGCAAAACAATAATACAAAACGAGTTACAATATAATATTAAATCAATTAAAACTTAACTGAGATATTATGATTTCTACGGTTTATTATATTACTTTACCCGATTATCCATATGAAAAATATGGTAATTCGTTGAATAATCGAAATTAAAATTTAAAGATATGTTGAATATCCCAGACAACAACAATAATAATAATAACAACAACAACAAAACAAAAAACAAATTATTAATAGTTGATGATGATCCTGATATAATAATTACATTTAAGATTGCTTTAGAGAATAATGGATATATTGTCGATTCCTATACAAATCCTTTAGAAGTTGCTTCCAACTTTAAGACCAACACTTACGACTTTGTTCTTTTAGATGTAATAATGCCTGGTATGGATGGATTTGAGTTATTTGAAGAAATAAAGAGAATAGATCCCAATGTAAAAGTCTGTTTTATGACTGCCTATGATGTAAATTATGAGTCATTAAGAGAGATATTTGAATCACCTGATGTGGAAGGTACATATTTCAAAAAACCCATTGAAATAGAAGAATTAATTCAACACATAGATAAGGAATTAAAGAAATAGTTACAAGAAAAAAAATTAATTACTCTTACATTTAAAAGTCTTTTATATTTTTATAAAAGTTCTGCCAAATCATTTATCTTTTTTGTGAACGGGTGATCGGGATACTCTAACACCGACAGAAATTCTTTTTTACTAAACTGGATATCGCAGTAACAAGGAATTGAAGAAATTATTTTCATCCCTATTTCCTTTGAAAGGCTCTCAGTAACATCTATTTCTTGCTCTTTTTTTATTCTCATTACGCCCTCCGTGTCTTTATATACAGAAAAAGTATGAGGAACACAATAGCCAGCAACCCTATTGCAAAGAAGAAAAGATTTTGCTCCAAAATGTGTAAATGATTCATACAAATTTAATGCGATTTTTTTTGTGCCATCTATATCCAAATCGCCCATTTTTAAAGTCAACAGTATGATTTCAGAAAGTGCAAGAGCATTTATAGACCAATATCTAATTCCAGGACTGGTATCTATAATAATATAATCTGCATTAATGTCTGAAACAAGCCTTTCTCGAAGCAGTATAAATTTTCTAAACCTTTGCTTTCTTGTATTGCTACTTTCAGAATTGTTTCCTTCTAATTTTAGCACTTCTTCTTTATATGGGCTGGCAAAGGCAACCCAAAGATTTCCTTTCAATGCATCTTTTTTTATATTATTTTTATCATGTTCTACAATTAAATCATATACAGTTTCTGTCAAATTAATCATAATGTCTTTTAGATTTGCATTGGAATTGAGGTAGTCATTGATCCAATGTTCTGGGGTTACTCCATAATAAGTTTGCATGCTTGGAGCATAAACGTCCATATCTAGTAGGCATACATTATATCCTCTTTTAACCAATAATGAGGCTAAATTGCATGCTAAAGTTGTCTTGCCTGTTCCACCTTTATAAGAATGGAAAGCAATACATTTTGTTTTTTGAATTGTAGCCATTTCTACTCATCCGACAAATCCAAAAAATTTATGCATATTATTACTCTTATCTGCATATCTACTAATACTACTCTTGCCAACTGTATTATCAAATAAAAAATATCTGTATAATATCTTTAAAAGCATTTTCTCCACTTTTAACTTATGACTTTATCAATTATGGGAAGTTCTGGATTTCCAAAATCTTTTGAAAATACTGAAAATAACTCAATTCCTGTTCCATGCTTAATTTTATATTGTCCAATAGGTTTTATTATTTTATCATATTCGTCCTTAAGTGGAATTAATGATTTAGCTAACTGAGCATCCATCAAAATATGTCCAGTATTTCCAATATCCATTACCCTACGAGCATAGATTATCCCTGGCCCCCAATAGTTTGGATTATTTTTTATATCATTTACTTTGAAAACTGGTCCTGAACTTAAACCAATTCTAACACCAATTATATCATTTTTATTATTTGTTTTCTTTAAATTATACTCCTTCAATTTTTGATGTAATTGAATACTTAACTGTAGTGGTAATTCGGGATTTATCAGATATCCTATAACCATTCCATCGCCAGTGGGTAAAATAATTTTGTTGTCCTCAAAATCTTTAAATGCATCACAACTAGCAATAAGATCATTAAGGTTTTCTATTTTTTCTCGTTGCTTATTAACAGGTAAAGAAGGATTTGATAATCCTACTATATCTATAAAGAAGAAATTTCCATTTATAGCTTCAGATGAAGATATGCCTATATCTGTAATATTCATTCCATACAATCTACTAAATTTTTTATATATTTCTAAATGAGATAGATGAAAGGGCAAATCAGAATACATTACAAGGTCATTTGCTATAGGTTCTTTGCAAAGATAACAATACGAGATTTTTTCCTTGCTAAAAATAATATTTCCTTCATCTGTAATTTCAAATTGAACCCAATGAGGATTATGCGAAATATTTTTTATTGACAATATTCGCATTTTCCTTAGAATAGAAGAAGATGAGTGATAAGAATGAGAGTTATCATGACCATTGGTATTCTTATCTTCCAATCTCATTTCAATTATTCCATCAAAAAGACAAGTTAAGCTACTTGCAACATGTTCATTTACTGAAGGAACAGTATTGGTAAAAATACCTATGGCATTATTTGTCTTCATCAAGAAATATAAATCCTTTATAAAATCTTCAACTGCTTTTTCATCAAAAAGAATTAGAAGATGAGTTAAAGAATCAACAATTACTCTGACGTGTTTAGATTTATTATCGCCAAAATTGTTTTTCTTGGATTCTATGGCAATGGTTAATTCATTTAATGCTTTACTCAGTTTTTGTTCGTTTTGGCCTTTTATTTTATAAGGATTAATAAATAGCGAATTTTGATTAAAGATCTCTTTTTCTATAGTTGAAAATTTCTTTTCAAAATCAATCGAGTTTGATAAACAGTCTATATAAATGCAATAATCTCCACTTGTTAAACCATCCAAATAAAAATTTCTACAGTATACGCTTTTACCAACTCCAGAATTCCCCGTGAGTATGAAAATAGTTTCTGGAATTGCATCTTTACCCGTTAAATTATGTAGACCAGGTATTTGCATTTGGTTTAATTAATAATTCAAAGACTAATAGTTAAGATTTGTTTTTAATATAAGAATCAGGGATCTGCATTAATTTAATTTGCACTTGAGGTTTGTAAGAAATTCCTTTTTATAATCAAGTCATAAAGAAAATTTTCTATACTCGTTTTATAATATTGGCCATTTACCCGAAGACATTTAATCCCGATTAGTCCATCGTATAAAATTCAACAGAAACTCTCGGGGTACTTTTATACTTCATTTTATAAAAAAGTTGATCATCTTGTAATCATCAATACAAACAATTTTTGTATGTATTTAGCAATGATAATTGAGGGTAACGTGATTAACTAAATTATAATCCCCGTTATAGGTAAATTGAGTATTCCAATTTGAACCTGTAGACCCAATATCGGGACTTTGCTGAGGCAATGTAGGACTCCATAAATCAGGTATGTTAAATGATTGTGAACCTGTAAAATGTATGTTTTTGAAGCCCCAAGCATCATCACTACTAGTACTTGTTACATAAGCTTCTAAATAACCAACTCCTCCTGGCAATAAATAGAAATTTGCCCATTGCAATGTACAATCTCTTGTCTGCAAACGCCCAAAAGAAAATGTATTGTGCGGGGTGTCACAGAAAGGTGAGTCGAAACAAACCGCCATTGTTTTTTCAAATGCTGGCATATTCCCAGAAATGGAAGCTATACCAATTGCCAAAATAATTGAAATAATGATATTGAAAATTTTTGATTTTTCATATCTAGTCATATCATGCATACATTATTCAATTATTTAAAATTTTCAAATTAAATGGTGACCAGTGATCTATTTAATCACTGATCTTTACTATGTATACAAACATTAAAAGAAAATAAAATTCGCTAGCCAGTCAAATATATTCCCAAGACTTATACAAAATTTATATAAAGAAAATTATTTGCTGATAAAATCAATCGCCTCAAAAAAATAGGATAATTGATAAAAGTAATATTAAAAGACTTTATAATTTATGTATGAATTTGGGCCACTTTTAATATTGTAGCAAGTACCATTTTTGTTACTGAAGATAAATAGTTCCAATCTATCAGAGATGGCCCATCACTAACATCATGATAATGGGGGTTTTGTTTTTCATCTGCTGAACCATCATATACTCCAATAACAACTATTCCTTCTTCTTCAAATGGTTCATAATCACTATTCCAAATAGAATCCAGACTGATCTTCAAATCAGTATAATATGACATATCTGCCATAACTTTTCCAAATTCAATAGATGCAATATCATTTTCTTTAACTCGATTATGCTGTGGATTGGTATTGTTGTCTCTTTCAATTATTACTATTCCACGATTAAGTTTAGGATAAGCAATCATATCAAGATTAATAACTCTGTATATATCGATATTATTTTGTTTAACAAATTTAACATAATTTTTAGAACCTAGTAATCCCTGTTCTTCACCTGAAAATAGGGCAAATTGGACAGTATAATCTAGGTTTTGTCTATTAATTATACGAGCTATTTCCAAAATTGCACTTACACCACTTGCATTATCGTTTGCTCCTGGAGATCGAGATTCAAAATTTGCAAGATCTTTAATTCTCGAATCATAATGAGCGCAAATAATTATACATTGATTATTAATACCTTTTTTATTACATATGACATTTTTTAATTCATAGTTTTTTCCATCTATATTTTCAGTATAATTATGAAAAAAAACATCATTATCATCATATCCCATATTCTTAAATTCGATTCTTAACCACTCTGCTACTTCATTGATGTATTTTGATTTAGTGTGTCTTGTATGAAAAGATGATAAATTTAAAAGCCATGATTTAATATTATCTTTGGAAACACCATTTATTAATTCTTCAATTTCAGAATCCATCTTTTTTAAAATTCCATTAAAATAGAAACTGGTTTAACATAATAATCTTTAGTTGTTTTATTATGAAACAAATAGGGTATTGGATATCTGCAGATTTGCTTAAATTGATAAGATATCAAATTCTTTTGTTTTTTACAAGTAATCTGCACTAATAATTAACTAACGATAAATAGTAAAAAAATCAATTAATATAAAATTACAAAATAAGGAAAAAATGTGTATAATATCTTTTATCTTTTATCTTTTATCTGAAGAAGAAATTCTTAAATTCGTTTTAATACAATGAAAAAAATTCCATATACTCTATTGAGTAGATGATTTTGAATATGGAAATAACAAGATCCTTAAAAGCTATCATAGGATGAATAATTGAGGTCTATGGTAAATCGAAGATAGTTCTTTATTACACGTTTAATAATGCCAAATATTTCAATAAAACCTCATATTTTATGTATTTTCATTATAATTTGAATACAAATTATTGGAAAGATTAAAGTATTCCAATAATGTTATATATTTTCAAACTATTAGCTAAGATGATGTCTTTTTCACAAAGGATGATTGGAGCCTTGAAACAAAAAATGGTGTTATTTGTAATGCCTCAAAGTTTAAAGCTGGATACAATGAGAAGTAGCTTGGCAATCACTTTTGCTGTAACAATGTCAACTTTTTTTGTATGCGATGAATGTGCTATTGAAACGCATAAACAACAACAATCGATTCATTCTTAATGTTATAATTTTTGACATAAATCTGTTTAACGATAATGTATATTATATAATATACCAATTACTAATTTTGTTTGTACTCTTTTAGAATAAGAATTACTCCAATAATTACCTTCTCCTATATCTTATTTTATAAATGGAATTTCTTCTTCAATTGCTAGCTGCGTTATCATATAGCATTTGCTACCTTATTGTATTATATTGCAACAATATTAATAGTAAATATATAGAATCTGTTCTTTGAAATTTTTATTTTTGATGTTTGACTTTTTCTGAAAGAAAAG
>JBQCGN010000086.1:0-3327 GCA_051955655.1 Candidatus Nitrosocosmicus sp.
ATTCCTATTATTTTATTTCCTGGTAATGTAACAGGAGTTTCTCCAAATGCTGATGCTATTTTATTTACTTCACTGTTAAATTCAGAAGACCCGTACTTTATCTCAGGCGCACAAGCACTCGGGGCTAAATTAGTAAAAAAAAATAATATAGAACCTTTACCAACAGGATATATAATAATTGGTGAGAATACTACAGCATGGTTTGTAGGACGTGCTAAAGGAATTCCTTTTGAAAAAAATAAAATTGCGGTCATGTATGCTTTGGCCGCACAATATCTAGGTATGAGATTTGTATATTTAGAAGCTGGTTCTGGTGCTCAGAAAAATATATCTCCTAATATGGTTGCAAGTGTAAGAAAATATTTTGATGGTTTGTTGATTGTGGGTGGTGGTATAAAGGATTCGAATGTTGCAAAAGAGTTAGTAGATGCTGGTGCAGATATCTTGGTAATCGGTACATTATTAGAACAGGACCCGGATTGGGAAAAAAAGTTTTCCAATATTATTTCTGCAATACGTTCCTAAATGTTGATTATATTATGAATCTAATAGACGAAGCTAAAATAAGGTTAAATGAGGTATCTATTCCTCGATATTATGCCGATTATCAGCTAAATATTTTGAATCAAGTCAATGAATTATATAATGTAATTCAAAAAGCAAGAAAAAAAGGTTATGATGTTACAAATACTGTTGAATCTAAAATAGCATACGATCTTTCCGATAGAGTTGCAAAAATGCATAATATAGATATATCAGATAGATTGAGATCTCTTTTAAAATATACCACAAAGGAAAAGGCAGCTTTAAAAATTGCTGAAGAAATTGCATTGGGTGAATATGGAACCGGTGATCTTAAAACTAGGCTTGAAAATGCTGTTAGAGTAAGCCTTGCTGTTGTTACAGAAGGAGTTACTGTAGCACCTCTCCAAGGAATATCTGATGTACAAATCAAAGATAATAAGGATGGCTCAAAATATCTTTCTGTCTCATTTGCTGGTCCAATACGATCAGCTGGAGGAACAGAAGCCGCTTTGACTATGCTTATTGCAGACCAAGTCAGAAAAGTGACAGGTCTTGATAAATATCAAGCTAACTCATTTGATGACGAGACTGGCCGATTTATAGAAGAGTTGAGGTTATATGAAAGAGAAGTTGGTAACTTTCAATTTAAAATATTAGATGAAGATATCCATAATTGTATATCAAATTTACCAGTAGAATTAGATGGCGTCGATACAGATCCAGTAGAATTAGTAATCCATCGTGGATTAAAAAGAATTCAAACCAATAGAGTTAGGGGCGGGGCTCTTAGAGTTATGAATGATGGATTAATTGGAAGAAATAAGAAACTCTTAAAATTAGTAGAAACACTAAATTTGGAAGGTTGGGATTGGCTAGGAAAAGTAAAAGGTGCTATTAAAACAGGAGATGATGACACTGTAAGTCATAGAATGTCCGAAGTAATTACAGGCAGACCAGTTTTATCAATGAGTAAAAATATTGGAGGATTTAGGTTGCGTTATGGGCGATGCTTTAATACTGGATTTGCTACCGTAGGAATTCATAATACTATTCCTATTTTATTGGATAATGCTATTGTTGTTGGTACTCAAATAAAAATGGATGTTCCTGGTAAGGCTTCGACTATAGCTTTAATTGATACAATTGAACCTCCTATTGTAAAACTAAATGATGGAACCGTTTTACAGATTAATACTAAGGAACAAGCAGAGAATCTAAAACACAAGATTATAAAAATATTATATCTAGGCGATATCTTGATTAGTTATGGTGATTTTTTAGAAAATAACTCACAGTTATTACCTGCAAGCTATGTCGAAGAAATTTGGGCCTTGGAATTATTTGAAAAGATAAAAGTAATTAAAGAAATAGATAATATAAAATATTATGAATTAGTTAATTTTTGTACAAATCCAACCGAAACAGTTCCTACAATTAAAGAAGCGTTAGAAATATCTACAAAATATGATATTCCATTACATCCAAAATACTCTTTTTACTGGGAATCTATCACTATAAATGAATTTTTGTTTCTACGAAATATTTTATTCTCTTTTATTAATGATAAATACCATAAACCCGCAATTAAATTTTTTTATAACTATGAATTAAAAATTATATTTGAGAAACTTGGTGTTTTTCATAGCGTTAATGATTCAGATCAAACCATTATACTATTAGAAAATTCTCAAACAGTTTCTTTAATATATTTATGTATCCCTGAAATTCAGCATCTATTTCCCTTAAATAATGATAATGATGCCTTAAAAGATATTAGTATTACAGACCTTTTTAGTTTCTTAAAAAAAGATAGCTTATTTTCCAATTATCAAAACATGATCAATGATATAATTGAAAATAACTTTGATAAAGATAATGTTATTGAGTTGATAAACCTAATATCTACTATAAAGATACGTCCAAAGTTTTCATCTTCTATTTCCGTGAGAGTTGGAAGACCTGAAAAAGCAGCAGAACGTAAAATGAAACCTCCTATACATGTTTTGTTTCCTGTAGGAAATAAGGGCGGACCTATGAGAGATATATTAAAAGCAGCTTCAAATTCAATCTCTTTTTATTCCGAAAAATCAAATAGATTTTGTAGTAAGTGTAATATTCCATCATTAGGTATTAGTTGTATTTATTGCGGTACATTGACGCCAATAAAGATAATCTGTAAAGTATGCAAAGAAGAATCTTTGGATTTATCTTTTGATACTCCTAATACCGATATAAAAAGGAAGAAATGTACAAAGTGTGGTAATGAATTCAAAACATTTTCTCCAATTCAATTTCCTCTTAATTTTATTCTCGGAAAAGCCGAAACAAAGCTAGGACATAAAGTAACCTCTCCATTAAAAGGGGTAAAATCATTAATGGGTAGAGATAAAGAAGCTGAACCAATTGAAAAAGGCATTCTCAGGAAAAAATATGGATTATCTGTATTTAAAGACGGTACAATAAGATTCGACGCTACAAACGAGCCCCTTACACATTTCATACCTTCTTTTATCAATATACCCATTGCTAAATTACATCAGCTAGGATATATACAAGATTATGAAAATAATAAATTAACTTCTAATGAGCAGGTCATAGAGTTGTTTAACCAAGATGTTATAATCCCATTAGAATCTGCAAAACATCTATTAATTACTGCTAAATTTATAGATGAAGAATTGGTAACAGTTTATAACTTATCTCCGATTTATAATGCTTATTCTGTTGATGATTTGGTAGGGCATTTAATAGTTGGATTAGCTCCTCATACATCTGTTGGTATTATAGGACGGATTATCGGGT
>JBQCGN010000087.1:0-2520 GCA_051955655.1 Candidatus Nitrosocosmicus sp.
GTTATTGTTTGATTTTTCACTAATAATACAAATCACTCCCCTCTATTTCAAGAATTCCATTTTGTGATAATCTTGATTTGTAGAACAATAATTTTGAAAATAACCGCAAAATCCAAATCCATTTAATTAATAATTCTATAAACCCAAATATGATATCGATATTAATGCCAATGGTAGTATTGAAACACAGTATTCCTTTGAAAATTATTGACGGCCATATTCTTATCAAAGATCATAAAAAGATAAAAGCAGATCATTAGATAATGCAGAACAATAAAAAAAATTAAAGTAAAAACTGTTTCTGTATCAAATAAATATAAAACAATTAAATCATAAACTGACTTTTATACACTTTTGCTATTATCCCATGTTGAGTAGTAATCTGGAGTTATTTCTAAAACAAATGACTCTCCCTTTTTTACATAGCTTAATAATAGCTTAGCCATAGGATGTTCTGTATTTCCAAGATATTTTGTCATTATTTTTTCTGCAATGGGTACATTAAAATCAATATTTTCATGTATTGTTGCTTTCGCCTTGCCTCTTACACCTTTGTAAGGAAGATTTGGCTCATCAATACAAAAATATACATTTTTGTTATTTCTAATATTAGATAACTTTTTAGAAGATTTAGAAGTTTCAACGTATAATTTATTGTTTAAATTATCATAGTAATACAATACAGGATGAACGTTTGGTTCATTTTTTTCATCTATTGTTCCTAAATGGATGTTTAATTTACTATTTGTTAAAAAATCTGTTATCTCTTGTTCAGTTAACTGTGAACTAATACCCGGCGCTGCATTAAGAATTTTCATTGTTATATAAATATGATAATATGGATATTTAGTCTTACTCTATCCTTTTTCTGCATTTACCTAATAAACTATAAGAAAAGTTTTATTTATTGCTGTGGTATTGTGTTGATTAGTGTCTAAAGTTCTCAAGTTCAACTGGTGTAAATATTTTAATTAGTTTAGTTTTATTGTTGTTATATTGCTAGAAAATGGGAAATCCATAGTAGGGACCACTCTATTTCTTTTTCTTTTGATAAATTAAAAGATTTGCTATTTTATTTGAATGTTGTGAATATCAATTGCTTGTCATTGATTGTCAGTTTACACTGCGTAACTCATATAAGAACAATGCTTATTTAACTAATGTTGAACAGCATCATAAGAAAAAGATCTAAATTAAAATCAAACAATCAAAGATTATTACTGTCTATGAGACATAAAAAAATTAGATATGATTTGTTTGTCGATATACAAGAGAATCAAAAAACAAAGTGATTAATTTGCGACTTTTAAAATGATTACCACAACAACTACAACAACAACAGCATCTGCTCTCACTAATGAAATAGGCTATTTATTTGATATTTATCATATAAAAGACAAGGTAATTTTATGGATAAAAGAAAATAATGGGAATGTAAGGATGTTAGAATATTTATGGCCAGCTTACTTTTATGTAGTATCTGACGAAAAATTTGAACTAACCCGACTGTTAAATAACAAACAGATATTATCTCTTTTAAAAGAATATGAATTTGTAAATAGATTTGAACATCCATCTGATCATAAGAAAAGACAAGCTTTAAAACTAGTTTTAGACGATTCTTCTCAATTAAACGCTTTAGCAACATGCATAGAGAATGTTTGTACAAGGTTTGGACATTATAGATTATACAACATAGATATATTACCTGAGCAATCCTTTTTATATGAAAAAGAGCTTTATCCTCTTGGATTATGTAATGAAAAAGTAACACTTGAAAGACAAACCAATGATTTGAGTTCTAGATTAGCAATTGACAATGAGGGCAATAATAAAGATAGCAAAAATACAATAGATTCATTTGATTATGTTATTCCAAATTTCAAGTTCTTATCCTTTGATATAGTTTCGGATAAAAAAAATGTAACAACAACAGGTAAAATTGCAAATTCTATTGACAACAAAATTCAAGCAATTGTTGTTAATGTATTTAATAAAGAAAATAAAAATAGCAATACAAATGAGGAAAATCTTCTAGTTTCAAAAAATGATGAATCAGAAACACTTTTAGAGTTCTCTTATCATGTCAAAAAACTAGATCCAGATATAATTTTAACCAAAGGAGGAGATCAATTATTATTTCCTTATTTGTTAAACAGAGCTAAAGTTAACGAAATAGAATTACAATTGCTGACAAATTTAAACAGAGAGACAAACACCGATTTTATAATGGCAAAATACAGATCGATATTAAAAACAGATGTAGCGGATAATTCAAACGCTCCGTCCTCATCATCTTCTTTTATATCATATGGTAAAGTATATTTTAAACCCAGGCCGTTTTTTTTATATGGTCTAATTCACATAGATAGCAACAACTCTTTTATCTATAAAGAAAACGGATTAGACGGCCTTGCAGAAATATCGAGGGTTTGTAGGATACCAATGCAATTGGCCTCAAGGTCTACAATAGGAAAATGTCTTTCCAGTTTGTATTTTTACAATGCGTATAAAAAAGGG